>JABDIP010000576.1 GCA_013003675.1 Inquilinus sp. | reverse complement strand
CGGCGAAGCCGAGAGCGACCGCGCGGCCGAAGTCGAAGCGTCCGGCCAAGGCCGAGGAGACCACGTCGTGAGCGGCCAGACCTTCCGCCTCGATGCCGGCGGCCGGATCGATCGGTCGCAGCGCGTCGACTTCCGCTTCGACGGCCGCCGGCTGTCCGGCCATGCCGGCGACACGCTGGCCTCGGCACTGCTCGCCAATGGCGTCCATCTGACCGGCCGCAGCTTCAAGTACCACCGGCCGCGCGGCATCGTCTCGGCCGGGGCGGAGGAGCCGAACGCCCTGGTCCAGCTCGGCGCCGACGCGGCCCGCACCGATCCCAATCTGCGGGCGACGCAGATCGAGCTGTTCGACCGGCTGGACGCAAGCAGCCAGAACCGCTGGCCCTCCCTCGACTGGGATGTCGGCGCGGTCACCGATTTCCTGTCGCCGTTGTTCCCGGCCGGGTTCTATTACAAGACCTTCATGTGGCCGGCCGGGCTGTGGCGCACCTACGAGGCGGTGATCCGCCGGGCGGCGGGCCTCGGCCGGGCCCCCACGGCGCCGGACCCGGACCGCTACGACCACTGCAACGCCCATTGCGACGTGCTGGTGGTCGGGGCCGGGCCGGCCGGGCTGGCCGCGGCGCTGGCCGCGGCGCGCAGCGGCGCGCGGGTCATCCTCGCGGACGAGCAGGCGGAGATGGGCGGCGCCCTGTTGTCGGAGTCCCCCGACGGTCCGGCGATCGGCGGCAAGCCGCCGTCAGGCTGGGTGGCCGGCGTCCTCGACGAATTGGAAGGGCTTGCCGAGGTTCGGTTGCTGCCGCGCACAACGGTGTTCGGGTATTACCACGGCAACTACCTTGCCGGGCTGGAGCGGGTGACCGATCATCTGCCGCCCGGTACGGCCGGCGCCGGCGTGCCTCGGCAGCGACTGTGGAAGATCCGCGCCGGGCAGGTGGTGCTGGCCACCGGCGCCATCGAACGGCCCTTGGTCTTTGCCGAGAACGACCGCCCCGGCATCATGCTGGCCGGGGCGGTTCGCACCTATCTCAACCGCTATGCCGTGCGCGCCGGCAACCGGGCGGTCATCGTCACCAACAACGACAGCGCCTATCGCACCGCGCTCGATCTTCAGGCCAACGGCGGAGTCGCTGTCGAGGCGATCGTCGATTTGCGCCCGGATCCCGAGGGCGAGTTGCCGCGCCGGGCGCGCGCCGCCGGGCTGCCGGTGCTGGCCGGTCACACGGTGCTGGGCACCAAGGGGCGCCGGCATGTCGAGCGGATCCGGCTCGGCCGGTTGGCGGCCGACGGGCAAGGCATCGAGAGCGGCTGGCAGACCAGCATCGATTGCGATCTGGTCGCTGTCTCCGGCGGCTGGAACCCGACCGTGCATCTGTTGTCCCAGTCGCGCGGCACGGTGCGCTACGACGACACGATCGCCTCGTTCGTGCCGTCGCGCTCGTTCCAGCCCGAGCGCTCGGCGGGGGCGTGCAACGGCGCCTTCGGGCTGGCCGACTGCCTGGCGCAGGGTGCCGCCGCCGGGGCCGACGCGGCCGAGGCGGCCGGATTCGCGGCGCAGCGGGCGAAGCCGCCGGCGACGGAGACCTTCGGCGAGCAGCCCGCGCGGCCGCTCTGGCTGCTGCCGAGCGACCGGCCGGCACACCGCCAGAAGGCCTTCGTCGACCAGCAGAACGACGTCACCGCCAAGGATCTGAAGCTGGCAATCGCCGAGGGCTATCGCTCGGTCGAGCATGTCAAGCGCTACACCACGACCGGCATGGGCACCGACCAGGGCAAGACCGGCAACGTCAACGCGCTCGGCATCGTCGCCGGGGCGCTCGGCGCGACGATCCCGGAGATCGGCGTCACCACCTTCCGCCCGCCCTACACGCCGGTCACCTTCGGCGCCATCGCCGGGCGCAATGTCGGGGCGCTCTATGCGCCGGTCCGCAAGACGCCGATGCATCGCTGGCACGCAGAGAACGGCGCCGTCTTCGAGAATGTCGGCCAGTGGAAACGGCCCTGGTACTACCCGCGCGGCGGCGAGGGACTGCATGAGGCGGTGTGCCGGGAGGTACGGGCGGTGCGCGACACCGCCGGCATCTTCGACGGCTCGACCCTGGGCAAGATCGACATTCGCGGACGCGACGCCGCCGAGTTCCTCAACCGCGTCTACACCAATGCCTGGCCCAAGCTCGGCATCGGCCGTTGCCGCTACGGGCTGATGCTGGGCGAGGACGGCATGGTGATGGATGACGGGGTCACCACCCGGCTCGGCGAGAATCATTTCCACATGACCACGACCACCGGCGGTGCGGCCACGGTGATGGGGTGGCTGGAGGAGTGGCTGCAGACCGAATGGCCCGGGTTGCAGGTGCATCTGACCTCGGTCACCGACCAATGGGCGGTGATCGCCGTCGCCGGCCCGAAGAGCCGCGAGATCGTCGCCGCGGTGTCGGACGGCATCGATTTCGGCGGCGAGGCCTTCCCGCACATGGCGATGCGCGAGGGCCGCGTGGGCGCGGCATCGGCGCGGGTCTTCCGCATCAGCTTCTCCGGCGAACTCGGCTACGAGGTCAATGTGCCGGCGGGGCAGGGGCTGGCGGCCTGGCAGGCGCTGATGGCCGCCGGCGCGCCGCACGGGATCACACCCTATGGCACCGAGACCATGCACGTGTTGCGCGCCGAGAAGGGTTTCATCATCGTCGGCCAGGAGACCGACGGCACGATTACGCCGGGCGATCTGCGGATGGATTGGATCGTCAGCCGCAAGAAACCGGATTTCATCGGCCTGCGCTCACTGACCCGGTCCGATATCGGCCGCGCGGGCCGCAAGCAGCTGGTCGGCTTGCTGACCGAGGACCCGGCCCTGGTGTTGGAGGAAGGCGCGCAGGTCGTCGCCGCCGCGGAGTTGCCGGCACCGCCGGTTCCGATGCTGGGGCATGTGACCTCGAGCTATGAGAGCCCGAGCCTCGGCCGGTCTATCGCCCTGGCCCTGGTCGCCGATGGCGGCAACCGATTGGGCGAGACGCTGTATGTGGCCATGCCGGACCGTACCATCCCGGTCACCGTCGCCAGCCCGGTCTTCTACGATCCCGAGGGGGAACGGCTGCATGGCTGAAACCGCGCCCCGTAGCGCCCTGTCCGAGCTCGACCCGGGGTCGTACGCCCCGTCGCCGACCGTCGGCGAGCCGGGTGTACGTATGAGCGAACAAGCGTACGCGCCTCGTATCTCGTTGCGCGGCGATCCGGCCGACCGGCGGTTCATGGCCGCAATGGGCCGGGCCCTCGACCTGGTCCTGCCGACCGAGGCGGGGGCGAGCGCTGCCGCAGGGTCGGTGACCGCGCTGTGGCTCGGGCCGGCCTCGCCGATCGGCTCATCGAAGCACTCGCCGGGCTGCACGCCACGGCGGTCGACATCGGCGACGGCGCGACAACGATCCGCCTGGCCGGGCCGCGGGCCCGCGACGTGCTGGCGAAGGGCTGCCCGCTCGATCTGCATCCGCGCGCGTTCGGTCCCGGCCGCGTCGCGCAGAGCGTGATCGCCCAGGCCGACGCGGTGATCCATCAGACCGCCGACGACGGCGGCGGTCCTGTCTTCGAGATCCATGTCCGGCGGTCCTTCGCCGAATATCTGTGGTTGTGGCTCGCCGATGCCGCATTGGAATTCGGGCTCGGCGTTGATCGCTGACCGAGGAAAAGGGGACGGCGCCAGCCACGCCCCAGGAGAGGGAGGTTTGCGATGAAGACCCATGCGCGGGCGGTGGTCATCGGTGGCGGCGTGGTCGGCGTCAGCGTGCTCTATCACCTGGCCCGGAAGGGCTGGTCCGACGTGGTGCTG
>JABDIP010000567.1 GCA_013003675.1 Inquilinus sp. | reverse complement strand
CCACGGCGACGGTCGTCTCGCCGGCCGTCCCGCGGACGAAGGGCAGGCCATAGCAGACCCGCAGGCCCGGATCGTCGAGCGCCAGCAGGTCGCCGACCCACGCCGTGCGCCCGGCACCCCAGGGCAGCATCGCCAGCGTCGCCTCGCCATCGGCCACCGCCCGCAACGCCGTGGTCGTGCTCTCCATCGCGCGCCGCGCCGGGGTGCCGCCGAAATAGTCCCGGGTCGCCTCCCACACAAGGGTGTCGACCGCCGGCTTCGGCACCGCGATCTCGAAAGGCCCCTGCATGCAGGTGAAGGCGTTGATGATCTCGCGCCAGATGCGGATCAGCGAAGCCGGCGGGAACTGCCCGCGATGGCGGTCGATCAGCCGGCGCGCGATCAGCGCCTCGCGGCCGGGGCGCAGCTTGGCCCGGCCGTCGCCCTTGGCGGCGACGATCTGCTCGATCATGCCGCTGCGCTCGATCAGCAGATCGTGGACGCGGTCGTCGATCGCATCGATCTGCCGGCGCAGTTCTTCGAGGGTTTGGTTCGATGACATCGGCCGGCACCTGGCTAGGAGGGCCGATAGAATTACTGCCCGCGCCGGGCGAAGGCAAAGGAAACCGCCGGGGACGAAACCGTTGACAGGCGCCGGGCGGGGCTCCTAGCTATGCGACCCTTTATCACCGACGGGACGGCGCCAGGGCATGAATGCCCCGCTTCACATCAGGGCGACGGCGGCGACGGCCGGGCCCACGCTGCCCGGCCATGCCGCATTGTTGGCGGCCGATGAGCCGATGCCGCTGGACAATGGCGCCCGCATCGGTCCGTTCACCTGCGCCTATCAGACCTATGGCACGCTGAACGCCGAGCGCTCCAACGCGATCCTGGTCTGCCATGCGCTGACCGGCGACCAGTACCTCGTCGAGGACCACCCGGTGACCGGCAAGCCCGGCTGGTGGAGCCTGACCGTCGGCCCCGGCCTGCCGATCGACACCGACCGCTATTTCGTGATCTGCGCCAACGTGCTGGGCGGCTGCATGGGCACCACCGGGCCGCAGGACCTCGACCCGGCGACCGGCAAGCCGTTCGGCAACCAGTTCCCGGTGATCACCGTCGGCGACATGGTGCGGGCGCAGAAGCTGCTGATCGACCATCTCGGCATCGACAAGCTGTTCTGCGTGGTCGGCGGCTCGATGGGCGGCATGCAGGTCCTGCAATGGGCGTCGGCCTATCCCGAGCGTGTCTACGGCGCCCTGCCGATCGCCACCGCGGCCCGCCACTCGACGCAGAACATCGCCTTCCACGAGGTCGGCCGGCAGGCGATCATGGCCGATCCCGAATGGCATGGCGGCGACTACTACGCCCATGGCGTGCGGCCGACCGGCGGCCTGGCCGTGGCGCGCATGGCGGCGCACATCACCTATCTGTCGGAGGCGGCGCTGCACCGCAAGTTCGGCCGCAATCTGCAGGACCGCAGCGTGCTCAGCTATGGCTTCGACGCCGATTTCCAGGTGGAGAGCTATCTGCGCCACCAGGGCTTCACCTTCGTCGACCGCTTCGACGCCAACTCCTACCTCTACATCACCCGGGCGATGGACTATTTCGACCTGGCGAACGAGCATGGCGGCGTGCTGGCCGACGCCTTCCGCGACACCCCGGTGCGCTATTGCCTGATGTCGTTCTCCAGCGACTGGCTGTTCCCGACCGCCGGGAACCGCGCCGTCGTCCACGCGCTGAACGCCGTTGCCGCCAATGTCAGCTTCGTCGAGATCGAGAGCGACAAGGGCCATGACGCCTTCCTGCTCGACGAGCCGGAGTTCCACCGCCTGCTGCGCGGCTTCCTGAACGGGCTGGCCGAGCATCGCGGGCTGGCTCCGGCCGCGGCCGAGGCCTGACCGATGCCGCGCGACTCCGCCCGCCCGGCTCCGCCGCCACGCCCGCAGGACATCCGTATCGACCTCAGGCTGATCGCCGACATGGTGACGGCGGGCTCGCGGGTCCTTGATGTGGGCTGCCAGAACGGCGAGTTGCTGGAGACGCTGTGGCGCGAGAAGCGGGTCGACGGCCGCGGCATCGAGATCTCGCAGGAAGGCGTGCACAACAGCGTCAGCCGCGGGCTGTCGGTTGTCCAGGGCGACGCCGACACCGACCTCTCCGACTATCCGACCGGGGCTTTCGATTTCGCCATCCTCAGCCACACCCTGCAGGCGATGCACGACCCCAAGGGGGTGCTGGACAATCTGGTCCGCATCGGCCGCCAGGCGATCGTCAGCTTCCCCAATTTCGGCCATTGGCGGGTGCGGGTCTCGCTGCTGCTGAAAGGTCGCATGCCTGTCACCAGCCACCTCTCCTATGAGTGGTATGAGACACCGAACATCCATTTCTGCACGATCGCCGACTTCGTCGCGCTGTGCCGGCAGATCGACATCGGCATCGATGCCAGCATGATCCTGGCACCGGGTGGCCGGGTGCTCGGCACCGGACCCGGCGCCTACGCCAACCTGTTCGGCGAGCAGGTGGTGTTTCTGCTGAGCCGGAAGGACGGTGACTAGCGCGAAGCCGCCGCGCCGCGGCGGGCCATGGTGCCGCCGACCGGGACCAGCACCGGCCGGCCGCGCCTGACCACGCGGCGGGATGCGGACATCTGATA
>JABDIP010000561.1 GCA_013003675.1 Inquilinus sp. | reverse complement strand
ATGAAGGCCATGGCGAACAGTTCGCCGTCGCGCGCGCCGACCTGGGCAAAGCACTCGCTTCGAAAGAAGCCGGGCCAGTTCAGCCGGTCGCCATTCGCATTCTCGTCGAGATAGGGCTGCAGTTCCTCCTCGTCGCCGAACAGGACAATCAGGTTGGGGTTGGTCGGGTCGATGCGCGCCGGCAGCCCGGTCGCCTGCCCGAGCAGTTCGGTATGCTCCTTGACCAGCCGCCGTTGCTCGACCGTCGCCCCCTCCGCATGGACGCGGATCGGGTCGGTCCATTTGAAGAGTTGCCGCGGATACCCCATGTCGTCGCGAAAACCGACCAGCCGGAACCGTTCATCCAGCGCGAGCGGCGGCGGCGGTTTCGCACAGCCGGCCACACCGACCGCCACGATCGCCAGGGCCAACGCCATCGCCGCCCGCCGAGTATGGCGAGCGAAGCTGCGGCAAATTGCCCGTTCTGGGTGTACGTCGCTCATCCTTCGAGTATACTACCGGAGCGGGCGGTTCCGCCAAGAACCTGTGTGCAAACGGGTCTTCGAAAACGGAAGAGTGGCCGGCATCCCAGCGTGGGTGTGCCGGTCTTGAGATGCGGTGCCGGGTGTCGCGGCATGGCTTGGCAGCGAGGGCGGAGGCTGAAGATGCATGTAGCAAGGAGAATTACCGGCGGGTTCATCAAATTTCGCCGGCTTTCGGCGGTCGTCCTGTGGCTGGCCGTGACGCCGGTGCTGATGACCGTTGGCGCGCCGGCAGCGGCGCAGGAACCGGTCGACTGCGACCGGATCGGCATCAAGCTGTCGGATCAATTTTCCAGTCCGATCTGCCGAACCAGCAGGTTCCGGAGTAGCCAAGCGATGGGGCGCCGCGAAAGTGCTTTTGCCGAGAACCGGGACTACCTCATCAGTTTCCACTCGGCGCGCTCGGGAGCCGGCCACACTTACGTGCGCTCGGCTAGCTTCGATCAGATCTTCAACTATTTCGGCCTGTCCGACGATAAACGCCTCATAGGCGTGCCGCAGGAGGCGGTCGATGGCTTCGAATACGTCACGGTCGGCGGCAAGGGCCTCGACAGTTGTATCCTGTTCCGCAAAGGCGTTCGGCCCTTCCGCAGTGGCTTTCGGGCGCAGCATTTCGGCATCGCCTGCGACAAGGGCCGCGATGGCGAATACACCCCTGAAGAAGCGGCGGGCCTGTTGTCGATGGTCAAGGATTACTAGCGGGAGTCAGCGTCGCGACCCTCAGTCGGCGGCGCTCGGCACGGTTTGCCGACGGACCTTCTCGGCGGCGGGGGCGCAGAACAGCGAGTGCAGCGTGCTGATGATCGTCCGCGCCTCCTCGCCTTTCAGCGAATAGAAGATCGTCTGCGCGCTGCGGCGGGTGCCGACCAACCCGTCATGGCGCAGCCGGGCGAGGTGCTGCGACAGCGCCGACTGGCTGAGATCGACAACCTGTTCCAGCTCGCCGACCGACCGCTCGCCTTCCGCGAGCGAACACAGGATCAGCAGCCGCCGCTCGTTGCTCATCGCCTTGAGTAGCCGGCTCGCCTGTTGTGCATTCGATTGCAGTTCCGCCAGGTCCATCGCAGAAACATAAGGCGCCCTATGGTCGGGTCAAGCGTTCGTGATGGTCGAGTTCGATTGCCTGAACTGCCGCCGGGCGGCTAGATTCGGGGCGGTGTGGACCGACGCGGCCAGGGAAACGGGATGGACGAGCGGCAACTCGACGCACGGGATCTGGTCTGCCCGCTGCCGGTGTTGAAAGCGCGCAAGGCCTTGCAGGACATGCCGCCGGGCGCCGTACTCGAAGTGCTGGCGACCGACCCTGCGGCGCCGATCGACTTTGCCGTGTTCTGCGAGACCAACGGCCATCTGCTGTCGACCACGACGGTCGACGAGGTCATCGTCTTCCGGATCGAGAAGGCGCGCTAAGGCATTATCCACTCACGCGGAATCGGCTCCGCCTGAACGGAAAGTGCCCCAGCTACTCGGCGGCGTTGGCCGGCGTCGGCTTTTCGCGCGCCGCCCGCCCGGCGCGCGCCGGCGCCATCGCCGCGGGAGTCAGCACCTGGCGGGCGCCCTCGATCGTGCCCATGAACACGGTCATCAGCGGCGGGACGATCAACAGCGTCAGCACCGCCGACAGGCTGAGCCCGCCAAGCACCACCGAGCCCAGGCCGCGATAGAGTTCCGACCCGGCGCCGGGGAACAGCACCAGCGGCAGCATGCCGAACACGCTGGTCAGCGTCGACATGAAGATCGGCCGGACCCGGTTCTTGGTCGCCTCGACGATGGCCTCGTCGATCGCCATGCGGTCCGACCGGTAGTGGTACAGGCTTTGATGGACCAGCAGGATGGCGTTGTTGACGACGATGCCGATCAGGATCACGAAGCCGAGCAGCGTCAGCATGTCGAGCTGCTGCGGCACGAACTGGTTGAGCACGACCAGCCCGCCGATACCGCCGGCGGTCGCCACCGGCACCGAGATCATGATGATCAGCGGATAGGCGAAGCTCTCGAACAGGATTGCCATCACCAGATAGACGATGACCAGGGCCAGCAGCAGGTCGAGGACCATGGCGTTCCAGGTCCGCTCCAGCTGGTCGGCGGTGCCGGACAGGGAGAGCGAAACGCCGGTCGGCAGGCCCCGCTCGGTCAGCGGCCGGATCACTTGGCTGGCGACGATTTCGATCGCCGTTTCCAGCGGCAGGCTCTCGGCCGGAATGATGTTGAGCGTGACCGTCCGCGCCCGTTCGCGGCGGCGGATCTCGGTCGGGCCGGCGGTGACCAGCACATCGGCAAGCGACGATACCGGCACGATCGCACCGTCGGCGGTGACGACCGGGATCGCGCCGATGCCCTGGGTCTCGCCGATCAGCGCTTGCGGTCCGCGCAGGGTCAGGTCGATGCGCTTGCCGTCGACGGTGATCTCGGCGATGCGGATGCCGTCGTTGAAGGCGTCGACGGTGACGCCGAGCTGCGTCGCGGTCACCCCATTGTCGGCCAGCCGCGTCGGATCGGGCAGGATGCGGACCTCCGGCGCCCCCAGCTCCAGGCCGGGAAGCGGGCGAAACTGGTTGCCCTCCGCGAAGGGGAGCGCCTGCGCGGTCAATTGGGCGGCGTCGGCCGCTACCGCCAGGATGGTCTCCAGATCGCCGCCGGAGATGTCCAGTTCGATCGTGCGCGCGCCGCCGAGCCCGCGCCCGAACAGCGATGCCTGCGTCATGAAGCCGAGGACACCGGGTTCTCGGAACACCGGTCGGCGCAGGACCGGGATCAGTTCCGCCGCGCGTCGGCCGTCGATCGCGGAGCCGCCGATGAAGGCGAAGTTGCGCAGCGAGACGAAGAAGAAATGCCGGATCTTGGGCGGCTGGCCGGGCACCGATTCGGGCCCCGTCTCGCTTGCCCAGAGCGGCCTGACCGCCGCCTCGGTGTTCTCCGCGATCACCGTGCTGGTGGCGAGGTTGTAGCCGGCCGGCGGTATGATCCGGCCGCGGACGAAGTTGCGGTTGCCGTTCGGCAGGTACTCCAGGTCCGGCCGGAACGTCCAGGTGGTGGCGATGGCCACCGCCGACACCGCCAGCACGACGCCCAAGGCCAGGACCTTGCTGCGGACGATGGTGCGGGTGAAGCCGAGCACGCCGGCCAGGAAACCGCGCGCCAGATGGTCGATGCCGGGCAGGCCGAGCATCCCGCCCTGCCGGCCCGTTCGCCCGGCCAGCAGCTTCGACGACAGGGCCGGGATCACGGTCACCGCGACCAGCAGCGACAGCAGCACCGAAACCGATATCGCCACGGCGATGTCGCGGAAGAGCTGGCCGACCTCCAGCTTCATCACCAGGATCGGGATGAAGACCATGACCGTGGTCAGCGCCGAGACCAGCACCGCGCCCCAGACCTGTTGTGCGCCCTCATGGGCGGCCTTGTCCGCCGGCCTGCCCTGCTGGCGCAGCCGGAAGATGTTCTCCAGCACGACGATGGCGGCGTCGACGACCATGCCGACGGCGAAGGCGATGCCGGCCAGGGAGATCACGTTGATCGACCGGCCCAGCGCCGCCATGGCGACGAAGGACCCGATCACCGACACCGGGATCGCCACCCCGATGACGATGGTGGCCCGCAGCGAGCGCAGGAACAGCAGCAGCATCGCCACCGCCAGCAAGCCACCGACCAGGATGTTCGACTGCACCAGGTCGATGGCGGAACTGATGTACTCGGTCTCGTCGTAGATCTGGTTCAACTGCAGGCCTTGGCCCGGAATCGGGCCGGCGTTCAGCTCGGCCACCGCGGCGCGCACCCCGGTCATCACCTCGATGACGTTGGCGCCGGTCTCGCGCTGCATGCTGATCGCCAGCGCCGGCCGGCCGAGATAGCGGATGCGTGCGCTCGGCTCCTTGTAGTCGAAGCGCACCTCGGCGACGTCGGCGACGGTGACCCGCCCGACGGTGCCGCCGGCGGTGTCGGTGCGGCTGCGGACCAGCACCTCGCCGACCTGATCGAGACTGGTGAAATCGCTGTCGGTGCGGACGATGTAGCGGCGCTTGCCCTCTTCGACGTCGCCGGCCGAGATCGATACGTTCGCCGCGCGCAGGGCGCCGACGAGCTCGGGCACGGTCATGCCATAGCGGGCCAGACGCACCGGGTCGACCACCACCTGCATTTCCTGCTCGGTGCCTCCGAAGGCGCCGACGCTGGCCACCCCCGACACCCGTTCCAGCCGCTCCTTGACGACATCCTCGATGAAGGTGCCGTAGGTGTGGATCGGCCTTTCATTGCCGGGCGCGTGGGTCAGCGACAGCCAGGCGATCGCGTTGTCGTTGCTGTCCGCGGTCTCGATGGTCGGCTCGTCGGCCTCTTCGGGATAGCCGTTGACCCGGTCGAGCCGGTTCGCGGTCAACAGCAGGGCCCGGTCCATATTGGCATCGATGGCGAAGGTCAGCGTGACGCTGCCGCGCCCGGCGCTCGACGACGAGCTGACCTCCTCCAGCCCCTCCAGCCCCTTCAGCGCCTCTTCCTGGCGGGTCACGATCTCCCGCTCGACCTCGGCCGGCGCCGCGCCGGGCCAGGAGGTCGAGATGACGATGATCGGCCGGTTGATGTCGGGGGTGAGCTGGATCGGGATCGACCGCAGCGCCACCCAGCCGAACATGACCACCATCAGCACGGCGGCGATGACCGCGATGGGCCGCTCGATGGAAGTGCGGATCAGGTCCATCGGACAGGTCGCTAGCTGTCGCCGTCGACGCGGACCGGTTGGCCCGGGCGGAGCCGCTCGTTGCCGCGAACGGTGACCAGATCGCCTTCGGACAGGCCGTCGATCACCTCGAACCGGTTGCCGACCGCGGTACCCAGGCGCACCGGCCGGATTTCCGCCTTGTCCTCGATGACGGCAAACACGACGGTGCCGCCCTGGCGGGTCAGCACGGCATCCTTGTGCACCGTCAGCACGTCGCGAACGACGCCGATCGGAATCAGGACGGTGACGCTCTGGTTGCCGGCCAGCGGCTTCTCGGTGGCACCGAAATCGGGGGTCAGCCGCACCAGCCGGGTGCGGGTCAGATTGTCTTCCAGCGGCACGCTCGCCCGCACCCGCGCCGCGACCCGGGTGCCGTCGTCGAGCACGACATTCAGCTCGGTGCCGGCCAGCAACCCGGCCAGCCGATCCGTCGGCACCGCCGCCTCGATCTCCAGGTCCGTGTCGTTGATCAGGGTGACGACCGGGTCGCCGACGCGCAGAAATTCGCCGACATGGGCACTGCGGTCGCTGACGACGCCGGAGAACGGCGCCCGGATATCGGCATCGTCGAGATCGATCATCGCCCGCACCCAATTCGCCTCGGCGCGGGCCCGTCGCGCTTCGGCGACGCCGACCAGTCCACGGTTGCGGCGAACCTCCAGCTCCGCCTCGTCGAAGCGCGCCTGCGAGAAGGCGGCACTGTTCTGCAGGCCGGAAAGCCGTTCCAGGGCGATCTCGGCCGAGGCCAGGCCGGCTGCCGCCGCCTCGACGCTGGCGGCCGCCTCGTCCCGCTCAGCGCGCCGCAGATCGGCCTCGGATTGCAGGCGGGCCGGGTCGAGTTCGGCGATCAGGTCGTTGCGTTCGACGCGGTCGCCGATATCGGCGTGAACGCGGAACACGGTTCCGGCGACCTGGGTCGCGATCACCGCTTCGCGGGCGACTAGGCGGCCCAACAGGGGTGTCGTCTGGGTCATCGGCTCGACGATGACGGCGTCGACCTGCACCAGGGCCGCCCCACGGTCCTGGGCCGCGACCGGTGTGGCCGCCGCCAGGGCGAGGATGCCCGCGCAGACCGCGAGGCCGCGCCGCGCCAGAGGAGTTGCCCGGACCGACATGTATCGAAATCCCCTTCGCGGCACCCATCGCCGCTTCCTGCAGCGGAGATTATCCCCTCCGCACCCGGCCAACCAGTATCTCGACAAGATCGGTCGCCGCGGTTCGGCTTCAACGGCGCCGATGGCGTTTTGGCAGCGCCACCGGTTCCGTGCTAAAGGCGGTGACGGCTCCGGTGCGGGGCATCCGGCGCGGCCGACCCCGAGCCGACAGAATCGCAGAGGGAAGCGTGAACACGATCCTCTTCACCCATCCGGCCTGCATCGGTCACGATCCGGGGCCGGGCCATCCGGAGCGCCCGGACCGCTTGCGGGCGGTGCTTGCCGCGCTGGAGGGCGAGGCGTTCGCGCTGCTCGATCGGCGCGAGGCGCCGCCGGCGACGATCGAGCAGATCGCCCGCGCCCACCCCGCCGGCTATGTCGAGCGGGTGCTGGCCACGGTCCCGGTGGAGGGCTATCGCGGCCTCGATCCGGACACCGTGATGTCGCCGGGCTCCGGCGACGCGGCCCTGCGCGCGGCCGGTGCCGTCTGTGCGGCGGTCGATGCCGTGTTCGCCGGCGAAGCGCGCAACGCCTTCTGCGCCGTGCGCCCCCCGGGCCACCATGCCGAGGCCGACCGCGCCATGGGCTTCTGCCTGTTCAACAACGTCGCGGTCGGTGCGTTGCATGCCCGGGCGGCGCATGGCGTCCGCCGGGTCGCGGTGGTGGATTTCGACGTCCATCACGGCAACGGCACCCAGGACATCTTCTGGAAGGATGCCGGGCTGTTCTATGCCTCGACCCACCAGTCGCCGCTTTATCCCGGCACCGGGGCGCCGCACGAGACCGGGGATGCCGGCAACGTCCTGAACGTCCCGCTCCACGCCAACGCCGCCTCGCCGGAATTCCGCCAGGCGATCGGCGAGCATGTGCTGCCGGCGCTGGCGGCGTTCGAGCCGGAACTGCTGCTGATCTCCGCCGGTTTCGACGGCCATACGCGCGATCCGCTGGCGAATCTGAACCTCACCGAGGCGGATTTCGCCTGGGCGACCGGCAAGCTTTGCAGGCTGGCCGGCGATGCCTGCAACGGCCGGGTCGTCTCGGCGCTGGAAGGCGGCTATGACCTCGACGCGCTGGCGGCCAGCACCGCGGCGCATGTCCAGGAACTGATGGTCGCGTGAGGGTCGGCGCCCCTGGCGCGACCGGGTCCGGCGCTGCTATGGTCCGCGCCCCGATCGAAGCGGAACCGGAAATGGCCGAGAAAACTTTGCCGCCCGACGTCAAGGCGCTCTCCTTCGAGGACGCGCTG
>JABDIP010000559.1 GCA_013003675.1 Inquilinus sp. | reverse complement strand
CTGCTAATCGCCGGCACCGTGCTACGCTGGCCTGAACGGGCGGCAGGCCGGCGCGGATCGATGGTTGTCTCGAAGCGGGCCGGCATGGATCTCGCCACGGCCTTTGAAGCGATCCGCATATCGTCGGGCAATTCCTTCGTCCACGAAACCGAGAGCCAGGTGATCCTGAACGGCTCGTACGATATCGGCTTCACCATGGAGCTGGTGCGGAAGGATCTGGGCCTGTTCCAGGATGTCGCGGACCGCGCCGGCGCCGGCTTGGAACTCTCGCCGCTGCTCGCGGAAATCTTCACCGACGGAGCCGAGCGGTACGGCGCGGGCTCTTGGTCGTCGATGATCGTCAAGCGTCACGAGGATGCCTGCGGGGCCGCGCTGCGCGCTCCCGGCTTTCCGCCGCAATTGGTCGACGAAGAGCCGGAAGAGACCGGCCACGAAGTCGCGGTCCCCGACGCCTCCCAAACCGGCTGAGATCGCCGGCTGGGTCGCACAACTGCCGCTCCCGCCAAGTACTGAACACGGTGCTGGCGACCGTCGCGTTGCCGTCCCTCGCGAGCGCCGTCGGCGCTTCTGCTAATCGCCGGCACCGTGCTACGCTGGCCTGAACGGGCGGCAGGCCGGCGCGGATCGATGGTTGTCTCGAAGCGCCACCGCGGCTCCAATAAGATGGTAGGCGCCGGCACCAACGCGGCGCCCGGATTGGGGAGGCAGTCATGACACACCCTCGTCGGGGTCCGCCGATGCGTGGGCCAGCGCGACTGGCGGTCGCCTTCACCCTGGCCGCAATGCTCTGGCCGGGCCAGGGTCTCGCGCAGGATGGCCGGCTGACGGTCGAGCTCAACAAGTTCGAGACCATCGAGGCCGGCTGCCGCACCTTCTTCCTGTTCCGCAACGGCTCGACGACCGGGTTCAAGGGTTTCGAGATGTCGCTCGCGGTGTTCGACCGGGAGGGCGTCATCGACCGCCTGCTGAAGGTCGAGGCGGCGCCGCTGCCGGCCGAGCGCACCACTCTCAAGCTGTTCGAGATCCCCGACATGCACTGCGAGGAGGTCGGCGAGATCCTGCTGCACGAGATCGCCCGCTGCGAGCCGGAGGGCGGCGGCACGCTGGACTGTTTCGCGGTCGTCGACCTGGCATCGCGGGCGCCGGCGGCGCTGGTCAAATAACCGGCGCGCCCGGACCGGTCAGGCCAAGTCATGTCCCGACATGATTGAAACCGTCGCCCATTGGATCGAGGCCGGTGGCCCGATCGTCGTCATCCTCGGCGTGTTGTCGCTCTATTCGATCGCGCTGGTCATCCTCAAGCTGATCCAGTTCTGGGGCCTGCTGTCCGGCCGCCGCGACCGCGAGGCGGCGCTGGACGCCTGGAAGCGCGGCGACCGGGTCGAGGCCAAGAAGCTGCTCGCCAACGCCCGCAGCCCGATCAGCAGGGTCTTCGCCGCCGCCATGGACTGCCTGTCGGAGCGCTGGGACCCGGCGACCCTGCGCGAGGAGATCGAGCGCCGCGCCAACGAGCAGATCGAGACATTGGGACGCCACCTGCGCACGCTGGAGGTGCTCGCCGTGGTCAGCCCGTTGATGGGCCTGCTCGGCACCGTGCTCGGCATGATCGAATCCTTCCAGCAGCTCGAGCTGGCCGGCGGCAGCGCCAACGCCGCGATCCTCGCCGCCGGCATCTGGCAGGCGCTGCTGACCACGGCGATGGGGCTGATCGTGGCGATCCCGGCGGCGGTCGCCGCCAATCTGCTCGGCGCCCGGCTCGACCGCGCCGGCCACGCGATCGAGGACGCGGTCACCCGGCTCTACATCGCCGACCGCGCCCGCGGCGCCTAGGAGCCGGGCCTGTGAAGCTGGCGCGGCGACCCCGGACCGGACTGATCGTCTCGGTGACGCCGCTGGTCGACGTCATGCTGATTATGCTGATCTTCTTCATGGTCACGTCGAGCTATCTCGATCTCGACATGATCCCGGTCGTCGGCGGCGAGCGGCAGGGCGAGACCGCCGCCGGAGACGGCGAGGCCCCGCCGCCGCAACCGGACCCGGCGGCGCGGACCGAGCGGCTCGGGCTGCTGGTCCGGCTCGATGCCGATGGCCGTGTCCTGGTTTCCGGCCAAATCGTCGACTTCCCGGCGCTCGCCGCCACCGTCGCGGCGCACCGCGCGACCCGGCCATCGGTGCCGGTGCTGCTGTTGCCCTCGGGCGAGGCGTCGACCCAAGCGCTGGTCACGCTGATGGACGCGCTCGCCACCGCCGGGGCGGACGACGTCCGCATCGTCCGCTTCGACTCGCCATGATGCGGGTCCGCCGCCAGCCGCCCCGCCGGCCGCACGAGACCATCGTGACGCTGATCGACATCGTCTTCTTCCTGCTGGGGTTCTTCATGCTGGTCGGCCGCATGGACGCCAGTTCGCCCTTCGAACTGTCGCCGCCGGTCTCGCTCGGCGGCGAGGCGCTGCCGGCCGGCGGCGCCACCATCAGCGTGTCGGTCGAGGGCCGCCTCGCCCTCGATGGCACCGAGCGGTCGCGGGCGGAGATCGTCGACCGGCTGCGGCAGCGCGCCAACGACGATTCCGAGCCGCTTTTCGTCCGCGTCAATGCCGACGGGGCGGCGCCGGTCCGCCACCTGCTGTCGCTGATCGGCGCGCTGGAGTCGCTGGCGGATGGCGATGTGGTGCTGGTGGTGACGCCGGAACCGCCATGACCCGCGCCCTGCCGCCCTTTGCCTGGGGCCCGGCGGTCCTGATCTCGCTGCTGGTCCACGCGGCGATGCTGTGGGTGCTGCAGAACGCGATCGCGCCCGATCCGATCCGGCCGCCGGCGCAGATCGCCACGCGGCTCAACCTCTCCTCCCTCGACGTGCCGGCGCAGCGGGCCGAAGAGGCGCCGGCCGAGGGGGAGCCGGTCGAGGGCACGGCGGCCGGCGGCGAGCGGATCGGTGTCCGCCAGGTTCCGACCAGCCGCGCCCGGCCGGTCGAGGCGGTCGGCCAGGCGGTGGTCGCGTCGGCCGCGCCCGCCATCGTCGCGACCGCGACCGCCGCCCCGTCGGCGACGGTGGCGGCAGCCCAATCGTCGGGCGCCACCCTCTCGCCCGCACCGCCGGCGGCGGCCACCGTGGCCGCCTCGGCCGCCTCGGCGACCGCGCTGGAGAGCGCCCGGCCGGACCCGGCGGTGGCCGATGCCCGGCCGCCCGACGCCGCGCGCCTCGACCCAAGCACGGCGC
>JABDIP010000521.1 GCA_013003675.1 Inquilinus sp. | reverse complement strand
GGGTGAGGGGGCGGCCCTGTCGGATCGGGCCGTCGGTCCCCTGGGAGAAACGCAAGGCCGGGTCAGTACGTATAGTCCAGGGCGCGGGCATTCATCTGCCCGTTGTCGGCGTAGGTCATGTAGTCCGCCACCGACTTCCGATAGGCCAGGAAGCTCTCGGTGATCCGCCGGACCAGCTCGTCGGAATCCTCGCGCAGATCGGTCATCACCTCGCCGGCGGCGTTGCCCATGGCGACGATCACCTCGTCCGGCAGCTTGCGGATTTGGACGCCCTGCTCCTCGACGAGCTGCTTCAGGGCGCGGGCGTGGTTGGTGGTGTATTCGGTCCAGACCGGGTTGTAGAGGCTTTCGCAGGCGTAGGCGACGGCCTGCTTCAGATCGTCGGGCAGGTCGTTGTAGGCGGCCAGGTTGACGCCGCATTCCTCCGCCGAGGACGGCTCGCCGACGCCGGGCCAATAGTAGTTCTTCGCCACCTGATAGAAGCCGAGCGCGCTGTCGGTCCACGGGCCGATGAACTCGCCGGCGTCCAGCGCGCCGGATTGCAGGGCCTGGAACATGTCGCGGCCGCCCATGGCCTGCACCGCCATGCCGAGCTTGCTGCACATTTCCGAGGCCAGGCCCGTGGTGCGGAACTTCAGCCCGCGCAGATCGTCGACCGAGGCGATCTCGTCACGGAACCAGCCCTGCCATTGCGGGCCGGAATTGCCGCACAGGAACGGCTTCAGCCCGAAGCGGCCGTACATCTCGTCATACAGGGCCTGGCCGCCGCCATGGGCCAGCCAGCCGAATTGCTCGTCGGCGCGCAGGCCGAAGGGCTGGGAGCCGAACAGCAGGATGCCCTTGGATTTGGAGCCCCAATAGGCGGGCACCGCGTGATAGAGCTCGGCGGTGCCTTCCGAGGCCGCGTCGAAGACGCCGCGCCCCGGTACAAGCTCGCCCGCGGCATACAGCTTGACCTCGATCCGGCCACCGGAGAGGGCGGTAATGCGGTCCGCCAGCATCTGGGCCGCGACGCCGGGGCCGGGCAGGTTCTTCGGCCAGGCGGTGACCATCTTCCATTGCCGGATGCCCTGGGCGATGGCCGGCGCCGCGAAAGTCGCCGCGGCGGCGGTGCCGAGGGCGACGCCCTTGACCAGATCTCTGCGTTTCATCGATGGCCTCCAGTGTTTCTTGAATCGAGGACCGCGTTGGTGGCGGTTGCGCGACGCCAGTGTAGGAGCCGCTAGGGAGGCGGGCAATTGGATGTGTCCGCGCCGGAGGAGCCGGAGTCGGCGACGGGGTCGATGCCGCCCGCGAGCCCCGCCGCCGGAAAAGGGTGGCGTCCTCCCTTGATCCGACTTGTGCAGGATCAACGCCGACGGCCACTGCCTCCGTTAAACGACGATGGGGGGAGCGCAATTGTGCGCCAGCCCTCGACTACTTGGTGGAGGCATCGCCGTGTCGGCGCGCGTGCGTGGCAATTTCGCGATCCGGCTGGCCGCCGTCGTCGCGGTGGTCTTCGGACTGATGACGATCCTCAGCGGCGCGGCGGTGCTGTTCGGCGGCGAGGCCCTGGTGCGGGCGGCGGGGCGGTTCGTGCCGTTCGTGGTCTGGTTCAATTTCCTGGCCGGCTTCGCCTATGTCGGCGCCGGGCTGGGGCTTTGGTTCCGGCGGCGCTGGGCGGCCTGGCTGGCCTATGGCATCGCGGCGGCGACGCTGGCGGCGTTCGCGGCACTCGGCGTGCATATCGTCGGCGGCGGCGGGTATGAAGCGCGCACGGTCGCCGCGATGGCGCTGCGCAGCACGGTTTGGGTGGCGGTCTCGCTGGTGGCCTACCGGTTCGTCCGGAGGCCGCGCTCCGGATGAACCCCGTGAGGATCGCCTTTCGCCCATTCCGGCGCGCGTGTCAGGGCCTTCAGCCCTGAAAAACCCACACCTCGCCCCTAGATAAAGGGGAGCGGTACGGCTGAGCGGACGAGAATGGCGGACAAGCGGGACAAGCTGCCGACGGAGGCGAGCGGACGGAAGGAGGTGGACGCCTTCCTGCGCCGGGTCGCAATGGCCCCGTCGCCGCGCCAGCAGGGCCAGCGCGGGCGGCTGATCTTCGCCATGGACGCGACGGCGAGCCGCGAGCCGACCTGGGACCGCGCCTGCCATATCCAGGCGGAGATGTTCGAGGCGACCGACGCGCTCGGCGGGCTCGACGTGCAGCTCGTCTTCTATCGCGGCTTCCGCGAGTGCAAGGCGAGCCCCTGGGTGTCGAATACCGAGGATCTGCGGCGGCGGATGACCGCCGTCGGCTGCCTGGCCGGGCACACCCAGTTGCGCCGCGTGCTGAAGCACACCCTCGCCGAGACGGCGAAGCGCCGTGTCGACGCGCTGGTCTTCGTCGGCGACTGCTTCGAGGAGGACCCGGACGCGGTCGGCCATCTGGCCGGCGAGCTCGGCCTGCGCGGGGTGCCGGCCTTCGTCTTCCAGGAGGGCGACGACCCGGTCGCCCGGCGCATGTTCGGCCAGGTCGCCCGGCTGACCCGCGGCGCCTATTGCCGCTTCGACCTGTCGAGCGCGCAGCAGTTGAAGGATTTGCTGGGCGCCGTCGCCGTCTATGCCGCCGGCGGGCGCAAGGCGCTGGCCTCCTATGGCGGCGGGCGCGGGCAGGAGGTGCGGCAGATCACCGCCCAGCTCGGCCGCGGGAAATAGGGCCCATGTTCCCCTATTTCGTCTTCGGCGTGTTCCTGGTCGTCGGCCTGGTGCTGCTGGCCCGCTGGTTCGTCGACGCCGATCCCAAGACGCTGGCCCGCGCCGCCCGCCATGTCGGCATCGTCCTGGTGCTGCTGGTCGTCGTCGTGCTGCTGGTCACCGGGCGGCTGACCCAGGCGCTGGCGGCGCTGTTCTTCCTGGCGCCGCTGCTGATGCGCTGGCGGGCGGTGTGGAACCGGGTCAAGGCCGCCGGCGGCCCGGCACCGGGGCAGACCTCCGGCATCTCCACCGCCACTCTGGAGATGCAGCTCGACCACGACAGCGGCGCGATGGCCGGCCGGGTGCTGCGCGGGCAGTTCGAGGGGCGTGAACTGGCGAGCCTCGCCCGCGACGACGTGCTGGCGCTGCTCGAAGAATGCCGGGTGCAGGACCCGCAATCGGTACCGGTGCTGGAGGCCTATCTCGACCGCACCTTCGGCACCGATTGGCGCGGCGCCGACGAAGGCGGCGAGGCGGCGGGCGGCACCGGCCAGCGCGCGCGGCCGAGCGAGGGGGCAATGACCCGGGACGAGGCCTATAGCGTGCTGGGGCTGGAGCCCGGCGCCGACCGCGAGGCGATCACCGCCGCCCATCGCCGGATGATGAAGAACCTGCACCCCGACCATGGCGGCTCCGACTATCTGGCCGCGAAGCTGAACGAGGCGAAGGCGGTGCTGCTGGGGAAGTGACCGGGGCGATCAGTGGCCTCGATCGGCGGTGTATGGCATCAATGGCGGCCTTGACGTTTCGCCGCATGCTGGTCACTCGCGGGTGGCATGACATCCGCTATCCACCATACTCCGACGTTAGGCTCTCCTTGAGGTGACGATCGAAGAATTCCGTCAGACCCGTTCGATTCAAGTGATCGGTGTCGAAATAGAAACGCTGCTCGTCCATGCTCAAGGAGAAATCCTGAAACGGCACCTGCCTGGACGCAAGCAGGCCGACGACGGCCTCGTCGAAGGCGGTTTCGTTCGGCAACAGCGAATGGAATTTTGCGGGCACCGGCATCTTCATCACGACCACCTGGATCCTCCGGCTCTCGGCCAGATCCAGGATGGCATCGAGCTGCTCAAGATAGCGGGCGCGCATCGCCGGGTCGGGAGTCGGGTCAGGATAGAGATAGTCGATGCGCCTGCGGTCGGCCGTCGCGGAGGGCCGGTGCACGCGCTCGAACTGCGCCTCGCCTTCCCAGATGTCGGGCTCGAAGCGCTCACGGTTGTTGATCTTGGAGAAGCCGGTGACGTAGTCGAGCACGGCGCGCGGGTCGACGCCGTGC
>JABDIP010000468.1 GCA_013003675.1 Inquilinus sp. | reverse complement strand
TCGCCCACCCCCACTTCGTCATGACCGGCCCGCTGTCCCGCGCCCGCCGGCTGGTGGTCAAGATCGGCTCCGCCCTGCTGGTCGAGGAGCCGAGCGGCCATATCCACCGGCAATGGCTGAACGCGCTGGCCGACGACGTCGCGGCGGCCCGCGCGCGCGGCCAGGAGGTGGCGCTGGTCTCCTCCGGCGCCATCGCCACCGGGCGCCAGCATCTCGGCCTGACCGGCCGGGCGCTGCGGCTGGAGGAGAAGCAGGCGGCGGCGGCGACCGGACAGATCCGCTTGGCCCACGCCTATCAGGAGGCGCTGGCGCGACACGACATCACCACCGCGCAGGTGCTGCTGACCCAGGAGGATACCGAGGCGCGGCGGCGCCACCTGAACGCCCGCAACACCATCGTCCAACTGCTGGCGCTGGGCGCGGTGCCGGTGATCAACGAGAACGACACCGTCGCCACGGCGGAGATCCGCTTCGGCGACAACGACCGGCTGGCCGCCCGGGTGGCGCAGATGATCAGCGCCGACACCCTGGTGCTGCTGTCCGACATCGACGGGCTCTACACCGCCGACCCGAAATCCGACGGCGGCGCCCGCCACATCGCCGAGGTGACCGCGCTGACCCCGGAGATCGAGGCGATGGCCGCCGAGCCCCGGCCCGGCTATTCCTCCGGTGGCATGGTGACCAAGCTGGCGGCGGCGCGGATCGCCTTCGCCGCCGGCTGCCGCATGGCCATCGCCCATGGCGCCGAGCTGCATGCCCTGCGGAATCTCGCCGAGGGCGGCAGGGCGACCTGGTTCGTGCCGCCGGCGGAGCCGAAGACGGCGCGCAAGCGCTGGATCGCCGGCACCCTCAACCCGGTCGGCGCGCTGATCGTCGACGACGGCGCGGCGCGCGCCCTGGCGCGCGGCAAGAGCCTGCTGCCGGCCGGCGTGACCGCGGTCGAGGGCGGTTTCCAGCGCGGCGACCCGGTGGCGGTGAAGGACACGACGGGCCGCCTGCTCGGCCGCGGGCTGTCGGCCTATTCCGCCGCCGACGCACGCCGCATCGCCGGTCACAAGAGCGGCGAGATCGAGGGGCTGCTCGGCTATCGCGGCCGCGACGAGATGATCCACCGCGACGATCTGGTGGTCGGGTGACGAACGCGCCGACTGTCGCGAACGGAAGGAAATTGTACCGAAACTATATAATTCCTATATAGTGCCGATCCTGAAACCGGGCGTCGACGGCCCGAATCCTGAGGATCTGATCATGCGGCAGACCAGCTTTGTGGTGGACGACAAGACCGTCAAGGCGCTTGAAGAGCTGAAGGTAACCTTTGGCGTCACGACCAATGCGGCCGTCATCCGTCGAGCGCTTGCCTTGGCCAAGGTGGCGGCGGACAATGCCGACAGCGAGCACACCATCACCATCGTGAGAAAGGACAAGTCCGAGCAGAAGGTCCTGCTCTCGGGTTGACCTCTCGGTCCGGAACAGAGGGCTGTCTACCATGCCGTCAAGTCAGCCGGCCACCCTTCGGCTGGCCGATCAGGAAGAAGCCTTCACGGTCAGCGACAAGATCGCGTTGGGCGAACTCCAGATGCGGACCGATGTGGCGAAGAACATCATGAAACTGTTCGTGACGACGAACATTTTCGTTCTGGTCCTTCTGTTGCTGATATTCTCCATCGACATCTATTTCATGACACGGAACCTGATCGGCGCCGGCGATCGAATCGTGACCGAAAATGTGCTGATGGCTCTGCTCGGGGCGACGACGGTTCAGGTGGGCACGATCATGGTGAGCATTTCAGCCTATCTTTTCCCCAGACGGCAGACCGGAGACGAGGAATGACAGCCACAATGTCGAAAGAGCGGTCGGCGGACACGTCCGCGGTCCTCGACGTGCAGGCCGTGATGCGCCGGCTGGGCGAGCGGGCGAAGGCGGCGGCCGAGGCGCTGGCGACGGCGCCGAGCGAGTCCAAGAACGCCGCCCTGCGCGGCGCGGCGGCGGCGATCCGCGCCGATCGCGCGGCGATCCTGGCGGCCAACGCCAAGGACGTGGCGGCGGCCGAGGCCAACGGCACCAAGGGCGCCTTCCTCGACCGGCTGACCCTGGACGAGGGCCGCGTCGAGGCGATGGAGGCCGGGCTGGAGGCGATCGCTGAACTGGCCGACCCGGTCGGTGACGTGATCGCCGAATGGGAGCGGCCGAACGGGCTGAAGATCGCCCGGGTGCGGGTGCCGCTGGGGGTGATCGGCATCATCTATGAGAGCCGGCCGAACGTGACCGCCGATGCCGGCGGGCTGTGCCTGAAATCCGGCAACGCCGCCATCCTGCGCGGCGGCTCGGAGAGCTTCCATTCCTCGACCGCCATCGCCGCCGCCCTGGCCAAGGGGCTGGCCCAGGCCGGGCTGCCCGAGGGCTGCATCCAACTGGTCCCGACCACCGACCGCGCCGCCGTCGGCGAGATGCTGACCATGACCGACACCATCGACGTGATCGTGCCGCGCGGCGGGCTCGGCCTGATCAAGCGGGTCGCGGCGGAGAGCCGGATCCCGGTGCTGAAGCACCTCGACGGCAATTGCCACGTCTATCTGCACCAGGCAGCCGACCCGGACATCGCCCGCGCCGTGGCGCTGAATTCCAAGATGCGGCGCACCGGCATCTGCGGCGCGGCGGAGACCCTGCTGGTCGACCGCGCGGTCGCGGCGACGCTCTTGCCGCCGGTGCTCGACGCGCTGGCCGAGGCCGGCTGCGAGCTGCGCGGCGACGAGGCGACCCGCGCCCTCGATCCCCGCGTGCTGCCGGCGACCGAGGCCGATTGGGACACCGAATATCTCGACGCGATCCTGGCGGTGAAGCAGGTCGACGGGCTGGACGCCGCCATCGAGCACATCAACCGCCACGGCTCGCATCACACCGAGAGCATCGTCACCGAGGATGCGGGCGCGTCCGAGCGCTTCTTCGCCCGGGTCGACAGCGCCATCCTGCTGCAGAACGCCTCGACCCAATACGCCGATGGCGGCGAGTTCGGCATGGGGGCGGAGATCGGCATCTCGACCGGCAAGCTACACGCCCGCGGCCCGGTCGGCACCGAGCAGCTGACCAGCTACAAATACGTGGTGCGCGGCCACGGGCAGGTCCGGCCCTGAGGCGAGCGGCGGCGCCCCGCGCCGGGAGAGTCTGGGCCGGCGCCTGTCAGATCTGGGCCGGCGCCCGGGTCGGCCTGCTGGGCGGGTCGTTCAACCCGGCCCATGCCGGGCATCGGCACCTCAGCCTGGAAGCGTTGCGCCGGCTGCGCCTCGACTCGGTCTGGTGGCTCGTTTCGCCGCAGAACCCGTTGAAGCCGGTGGCCGGCATGGGGTCGATGGACGAGCGGCTGGCGGCGGCGCGGCGCGTCGCGCGCCACCCCAGGCTGGCGGTCACCGACATCGAGGCCCGGCTGGGCACCCGCTATACCGTCGACACCATGGCGGCGCTGATCGCCCGCTTTCCGCGCACCCGCTTCGTCTGGCTGATGGGCGCGGACGGGCTGGCCGAATTGCCGCGCTGGGATCGCTGGCCGCAACTCTTTCGCCTGGTCCCCATTGCGATCTTCGACCGGCCTTCCTATTCTCAAAAAGCGTTGTGCGGCTCGGCCGCCTCGCGGTTCGCGCGGTATCGGGTTGCGGAACGCCACGCCGGACAATTGGCCGATCACCGGCCGCCGGCCTGGGTCTTCTTCCACTCCCGACTGCACGGGGCCTCGGCCACGGCGATCCGCGAACGGCGGGAAACCGGCGCCTGACAAACGGCTGACCCTGACCAACGGCTGACGAGGTAGGAGCCATAACGCCGAAGACCAAGCGCCTTCCCCCGAGTGCGGGAACGGCCATCGAGGGGCGCGCCGAAGGCCCGTCCCGACGGATCGTCGAGCTGATCACAGCATCGTTGGATGACGACAAGGCTGAAGACGTCGTCGTCATCGACCTCGGCGGAAAATCCTCCATCGCGGATCACATGATCGTCGCCAGCGGCCGCTCGACCCGGCAGGTCGGCGCCATGGCCGACCATCTGGCCGCCAAGCTGAAGGCGGCGGGCTTCGATGTGCCCAAGCTGGAAGGCAGGGCGAACGCCGATTGGGTGCTGGTCGATGCCGGCGACGCCATCGTCCATCTGTTCCGGCCCGAGGTCCGGATCTTCTACAACATCGAGAAGATGTGGGACGCGCCGAGCCCGGCCGCCCCGGCGAGTTCGCCGGGCGCCTGAGCCCGTGCGGGTGTGGATCGCCGCGGTCGGACGCCTGCGCGCCGGTCCGCTATCGGCCTTGATCGACAGCTACGCCAAGCGCTCGACCTGGCCGCTGACCTTCCGCGAAGTGGAAGTGCGCAAGCGGCTGTCCGGCCCGGCCCTGTGCGCGGCGGAAGGCGACATGCTGCTGTCCGCGGTGCCGGCCGGAGCGACCCTGGTCGCCCTGGACGAGACCGGCCGCGACCTGTCGAGCGCCGAATTCGCCGAACGGCTGGCCGGCTGGCGCGACGGCGGAGTCGGCGATCTGGCCTTCCTGATCGGGGGCGCCGACGGCCTGGCGCCGGCGCTGCGGAAACGGGCCGATCTGACGCTGGCTTTCGGCCGCGCCACCTGGCCGCACATGATGGTCCGCGTCCTGCTGGCGGAGCAAATCTACCGGGCCCAGACCATCCTCGCCGGCCACCCCTATCACCGGGATTGAGCCGAACCGCCGGCATCGATCGCGCTGGCGAGTCGCCTCCGGGTCATACCAAGGAGCGTGGGTATTGACCGATTTCACCGCGCTCTCATGTCCGCCCGTCAGGCGCGGTCCGCGCCGTGGCATTGGTGATCCGACCAACATTCATCGGCACCTCCGCGACGGCGGCATCTGTGACGGCAATTGTCGGAAGCGCCTCCGATATCGGGCATCTATCGCCCAGACTGCCAACGACCGCTCATAGCCAAGAACCGCCATTTGGCTTCACTCCGATAGCGGACAGTGGCAGCACTCATTAAGGGCTTCGCGCGGAAGGCTTCTTGTCCTGATAGACAACACCTTTCGCAACGCTGCGCGTCACCACTCACGAACGCGGAAATCTAATGTCGCGCATCAATTTCGCGGATGGCGCTAGTAGCGGATCGCGCAAATTCCCGCACATTCGCCAAAGTTCGCAATGTTCCCAAGTCGCTGCGGTCGCCCAACTTACCGATGAGTTGGAACGCCCATGCGGTAGCTTGCTCGTCCTTGTATCCGTGGCTTGAAACAGCGGGCGCCCCATAACGAAGGAACTGCCGCACCGTCTTCAAGAGTTCTGCCGGAAACGTTTGAAGCACGTCGATCGGGCGATAGCTCCTTGATTCAGATGTCGGCGAATGCTGCCCGAGCCCATTGTAAGCTATGTCGTGAAGACAGCCCATGACGATCGGGGCTGGGAGTAGTAGCAACGCATCCCAGGCTGTGATCGCCGCCTGCATTGCTTCCGGGGAGCGAACCTCGGCGTAGACTACGATGTCGCGAAGATGCGCGAAGCACCTCTCACTTTCATTGTCCATCGGGACGGCCGGTAAAGCTACCCCATGTCTCGCCAAGAACCTTGTAGCGAGCACAAAGGTTGCGATCTCGTCCTGCCAATAGGGATTGGCTTCGGGGCATCGCGCAAAGCGTGCGAAGAGAGGCGCATCCATTGAGTCGTCAGAATCTGACACTTCCGTAGCGATCCACTTGAGCGACAGGGAACGGCGAATACTTTCAGCACAGAAGGCACGGGTTACTAGCCTCTTCCTGTCGTCCGTGGAAAGTGCATGGACCTCCTCGCAGAAAATACTGTCGAATGGGTGGTCAATCTGCCCGGTGTAGACCGTCAGTGCCTGTTCGAACGAGTCCTCATCGTCATCGCCGTCTAGAGCCGCGCGCAGCTGATTTTTGATACCTTCTCTAGCGGCCTCCGCATCATCATCGAGGGCGCCAAGCATCTTAAGCGCGTCAACAATGCTGGTGCTGATAAACAAGTGAAAGCTATTCGAATCGAGCTGCTTGATCGCTTCAGTCAGTCTCGCAAGTGCCGCGTCTGACGCGCCGCGAACGAAGCCAGCGGCCTGCAAGATAGCCAGTTGGACGTGATATGGTTCACGCCTGAACCTGGCTTCTATCACTTCAGCCAATTGCTCGCAGAACGACGTTTCGTGTCCAGAATACAGGAGGTACCTGTGTTCTACGGCAAAGTGCAGTTCGCCCGACGTAAGGTCAATCAGTGATCTCTGGCGCAGGGCATCGCTATGCACATCGCGCTCCAGAAATGATTGGGCGGCCTGGACCATATTCAGGAAGCTGGAATTACGTCCAGAGTAGAGGCCAAGATAGGCGAGAGCGAAGCTCAGACTTCGAAGCGGGACCCTGTGCTTCCGGACTTCGTCATCAAGGAGTCGTCGCTCCGCCAGAAGCCGGTCGTCCATGTAACGGCAGAGGCGGAGGTAGTCCTCGACCAAAGACCCGTGTTTTGCAGCGATCCCCAGCGCATTGAACTGAGCGATCTGCTCTGGACTATGTTCAGGCAGTTCGTTCCACTCAACTCTAGCCGCGCCATCAGCAACGTTGAGCTGAAGGGTCATGCTTGCGATGTCGGATTGTATGCGGGAAGCTGCTTGGGCCAATACCTTCCCAGCCGCAGACCTTGCGACCGAACCGGACTCGCCCATCGCGGCCCTCGCCAGGATGTCAGGGTTTGTCGAAGTCGTCAGGATTTCAAGGGCGGTCAGCTCATCATCAATTGAGGCGAGCACGTCTCGTGTCAGCGCTTCTGCGAAAGCTGATTTGAGTGCTTTGGACACAGCACTTGTGTCGGACTGCGCAAGCTGTGCGTAAGCCCGCGTAGCGCATCCGTGAAGGAACATCTCGTGAAAGAAGGAGACGCGACCCGCGCGACACTCCAGGAGACCCGATAATAGCACGATCTCACATTGCTCATCGTCAAGCCCGTTCGCGAGCATGATGTTGTCGAATGTTGTCTCGGTGGCTGAATAGGAAAGTTGATCGAAGAGGTGAAGGGCAAATGAGCTAAGGGCCGCGTAACACGTGCGGGCCTTCGCACCGAGGCGCTTTCGAATGTATTGGTCCGTGAGATCGGTTCTCGTCGCATTGGGTCCCAGTTCGCCCTGGAGTTCACCTACCATGCGCGCTTCGAGACCGCTCTTTACTGCCTCGATTACCCGCTTCGCCGGGTCGGATAGCGTCGGTGATAGCGCTCTTGCGACCTCTAGCTTCAGGTCGAGATTAGGTGCTGGCACCTCGACAACTGCCAGCCCCTTCAACGCGTCGGGTCGCTTGCCTTGACTGGTGACAACCAATTGTCCTCCGTATCTTCTCGCGAGAACCTTCACACCTCGGAGCGTTCTTTCAAGTAGGGCATCGGATAGTTCGTTTAGGCCATCGAGGAAGACGCACACGGGCATGGACGTCTGCCTAATTGCCTTGAGTAACGACACCAAAGTCATATCGGCTACCAGGCCGATTTCCGTTTTGACAGCTTCGGCAAGCGTTCCAGAAATGTCCTTGCCCTGCACAAAGAGTACTGCCACGCCGCAGCGAGCTAGATGAACCGCCGCGGCCTTCACCATGAGTGTCTTGCCACAACCGGACGGTCCAGTAACAAAGGCGCCGGTGCCTCCGTCGTGGAGCGCCAGCGCGATCGCATTGCGTTGCTGATCATCCGCTGCGATCCAGCTGTCCGATTGCGGCTCATAGTCTTCGATAAGAGCTTCGCGATAGCACCTCAAAAGCTCAGCTGGTGCGTTGTCGAATGCCTCGGCTAGAGGAACGCGCCTGAGGCCCAGGCGCCTAGCCCATTGCCGCCACGCGTCAAAGGTCCAAGGATTGACGGCCGGCGTCGCGAGAGTTGCAAGGAAAGTTTCTAGATCGCCGACACGGGCCTTGAAATTTCCAGGTGTCAGGTTCGATCCTTCTGGCAGTCTGTCGATGAAAACGACATGCGCCTCTGGGTAGAAGGTCCCCGGCACGCTTCCCATCGCATCGCAAAGTATGTTCTTTCGCTGGATTGCCTGCTGGTAGCCATTCGCGGCGGGCGCCCAGCGGCCATCAGCCGTCGCGTATTTCCACTTGCCGTTGATATTCCCACGCACAGGGAAGACACTCAACTTGGCCTCTACGACAACCACACGATTTGCGCTGATGACAACAAAGTCGATCTGCCGGCCGGATAGTTCGAAGTTGGCTAGAATGATCATTTGCGACATGTGGGCCTCGGCAAACGTGCGCAAAGCTCGCAGAAGCTTTTCTTCGGAACGGTGCGCAATCGGCTCACCAATGAAAACTTCGAAGTGTTTGTCGCTCATGTAACCAGACTAGCAAACGTTTCGCTCTTTGCAGATTGTCCCATCCTTACAAATGAGACTCCCGCTTTGATTTAATGTCTAGCGACTGCTAGATTTTTCAGCCGCGTGCCCGATATAGGCTCCAGACAGGCGCAGGAGCGGCGATGGTAGTAAGCATCTTCCCACCAAAGCGGGGCGGCGTGCCGTCCCTCGATACGCCCTTTGCGCTGCAGCAGGATAACTGGAACGACTTCAGCTTCCAGACTCTCTACCACCTCTACCGCCGACAAGCCGAGTCCGGCGCGACGCCGACCTTGATCGGACCGGTCAAAATCCTCCGACGCGGCCAGACCAAGGTAGACGACATCCAGATCCAGCAACCGTTCGAGCGGCTGGGTGATCAGTTCTGCTCGGTTGGGGCCTCGCTTGACTACTATCAGCGCCTTAACGACATTCCTCCCGCCGAGCGTGACGACATCCTCTCTGTGTTACGGGACGTCGTGGCGGCCCCCGAGCTTCAGCCGCAGTTCCGTGACGAACCTGGCTGGGAAACATCCTTGTTCCGCGACAATCCCAATCCC
>JABDIP010000448.1 GCA_013003675.1 Inquilinus sp. | reverse complement strand
CGCCATGCTGGGTCGGGCTCATCGTCCCGGGATCGACATTGAGATAGGGGTCGAGCTTGCGCAGCCGCACCTTGAATCCGCGCGCCTGCAACAGGGCGCCGAGTGCCGCCGATGCCAGACCCTTGCCGAGGGAGGAGACCACGCCGCCGGTGATGAAGATGTACCGCGTCATGGACCCCTACCCTAAACCGCTCTCGACCCAATCCCAACGTGAAAGAGGCGGCCCTTGCGCCGCCTCTCTTTCCCAGCATCCGATGCCGCCGCCGTCACTCGGAAAGCGGCGCGGTGGCTCCCGGCGATTCGGCGGGAGCCTCGATCGGCACCGGCGCTTCATCGACGATCACGCCCGGCTCGCGGGTGCTTCCGGCGAGAATCGCCAGGGTGATGCTGGTGACCATGAAACAGCCGGCGGCGATGCCGGTCGCCCGCGTCAGCAGGTTCGCCGTGCCGCGGACCGACATGAACGACCCCATGCCGCCGCCGCCACCGCCCATGCCCAGCCCGCCGCCTTCGCTGCGCTGGATGAGCACCAGCCCGACCATCACGACGGCGACGATCAAATGGATAACGAGAACGACTTGCTGCAAGACATGCCTCGACTAGAAGGGAATTCGGCACGGCGGACCGATCAGCTTTTCCGTCGGGACACCGGGACGCGCCCTTTTAGCGAACGCCCCCCGCCGAATCCAGTACCGTTTTACGGTTCGCCCGCGACTCGCCCGCTACCGGCCGGGTGGAATTCAGCCGCAGGCGGCGCCGATCGCCCAGAAATCGTCGGCGACCAGGCTGGCGCCGCCGACCAGGGCGCCGTCGACATTCGCCACCGCCATCAGCTCGGCGGCGTTCGACGGCTTGACGGAACCGCCATAGAGAATCCGCACCCGCTCCGCCCCGGCGATGCGCCCCGACAGCGTGCCGCGGATATGGGAATGGGTGACGCCGACATCGTCGACCGTCGGCGTCCGGCCGGTGCCGATCGCCCAGACCGGCTCATAGGCGATGACGACGGTGTCGGGGTTGGCGCCGGGCGGCAGCGACCCGGCGAGTTGCCGGCCGCAGACATCGAGCGTCTCGCCGGCATCCCTCTCCTCCAGGGTCTCGCCGACACAGATGACGGCAATCAGGCCGGCACCCAGGGCAGCGGCGGCCTTGGCGGCGACCTGTTCGTCGGTCTCGCCGTGATCCTGGCGCCGTTCGGAATGCCCGACGATGACATGGCTGCAGCCCAGATCGCCCAGCATCTCCGCCGAAATGTCGCCGGTATGGGCACCCTTGGGGTCGGCGTGGCAATCCTGGCCGCCAAGCGCCAGCCCGCTGCCGGCGATGGTCCGGCCGACCAGGCCGATCGCCGGCGCCGGCGGACAGAGCAGCATGTCGAAGGCCGGGGCGCCCGCCCCGCGATAGCGGCGGGCCAGATCGCCGGCCAGGGCCTCGGCCTCGGCGGAAAGGCCGTTCATCTTCCAATTGCCGGCAATCAACTTGCGGTTCATCGGCAGGGTCCGGAGGTGTGGTGGGCGGAGGCGCGGAACGCGGTCCCGGTTTACCAGTCCCGGCGAGCCGGCGCCAGGGAGCAATCGGCCAGCCTGCGCCGGCCAGCCGTCACCGCCCCGCCGATGCCGGTTGCCGGCCCGCGGGCCCGACTCTAAGATGCCGCCGCTTCGGCGTCGCCAGCGGCGGCGGCCGAGGTTTGGCGCCCCGGTCCACAAGGGATCGCGGTCTGACCCACCCCAGAAACGGCGTATCCATGCTTCAGGCTATTCGCGGCAAGGTCGGCTCCTGGTTCATCAAGATCCTGTTCGGCGTCCTGATCCTCAGCTTCGGCCTCTGGGGCATCAACGGCATCTTCGGCAGCGGCGGTCCGCGCCAGGAGATCGCCACCGTCGGCGATACGGAGATCCTGCCGCAGGCGGTCGTCACCGGCTTCCAGCGCGAGGTCGGCCGGCTGCAGCGCAGTTTCGGGCCGCAATTCACCGGCGAGCTGGCGGTCGCGATGGGCATCCCCTTCCAGGTCGTCGACCAGCTGGTCACCGATGCGCTGTTCCTGGAGGCCGCCGCCGATCTCGGCCTCGGCGCGCCGGACGCGCTGATCGCCGAGCAGATCCGCGTGGAACCGATGTTCCAGGACGCCGTCGGCAATTTCAGCCGCGACCGTTTCCTGCAGATCCTGGCGTCCGGCGGGTTCAACGAGACCAGCTATGTCGTCGAGCGACGCCGCGAACTGGCCCGCCTGCAGATCGTCGACGCCGTCGGTGCCGGCGCCGCGACGCCGTCGGTCCTGGCCGATGCCCTGTGGCGCTACCAGAACGAAACCCGGCAGGTCGTCGGGCTGATCGTCGATGCCGGCACCGTCGGCAGGGTCGCGCCGCCGACCGAGGACCAGATCGCCGCCTTCTTCCAGGAGCATCAGGAGGACCATCGCACCCCGGAGTATCGCGCGCTGTCGGTGATCAGCCTGACCCCGGCCGATCTGGCCGACGAGGTCAGCCTGTCGGAGGAGCGGGTGCGCGAGGAGTACGATTTCCGCGCCGATTCCTACATCACGCCCGAGCGCCGGGCCTTCGAACAGGTCGTCGTCGCCGACGAGGAGACGGCGCGCCGGATCGCCGACACCGCGTCCGAGGGGGCCGGCCTGCGCGGCGCCGTCGACCGGCTGGAGAGCGGCGACACGGCAATCATCGAACTCGAGCTGGCCGGCCGCGACGGCCTGTTCCCGGAACTGGCCGACATCGGCTTCGCCCTGGCCCCGGGCCGGGTCAGCCAGCCGGTGCAGTCGGCCTTCGGCTGGCATGTGCTGCAGGTGACCGAGATCGTGCCCGGCACGGTCCGCACCTTCGCCGAGGTCCGCGAGGAACTGGCCGCCGAACTCCGGCTGGAGGGGGCGATCGAGCTGATCTACGAGGCCGCCAACGACTTCGAGGATGCGCTGGCCGGCGGCGCCTCGCCGGAACAGGCGGCGGCCCGGATGGGCCTGCCGGTGCTGCGGGTGCCGCCGATCGCGCGCACCGGCGCCACCGCGGACGGCGGCGAACCGGCCGCGCTGGCGGCCCGGCAACAGGTGCTGGACACCGCATTCGGCCTCGCCGACGGAGGGCAGAGCCGGCTGGAGGAGACCGCCGAGGGCGGCTATTTCCTGGTCCGGGTCGACCGGATCGAAGCGCCGGCGGTGCGCCCGCTCGACGAGGTCCGGGACGCCGTCGCCGCCGCCTGGACCGAGGCGCAGACCGCCGCCGCCGCCGAGGCGCTGGCCTTGTCGGTCGCCGAGCGGCTGGAGGCCGGCACCGAGCCGGCGACGATCGCGGCGGAGATCGGCGCCACGCTGGTCGAGAGCGAGGCGCTCAGGCGGGACGGCGGCAATCGCGGCCGGCTGCCCGAGACGACGGTCGACTCGGTGTTCGGCGCGGCGGTCGGCGACGTCGTCATCGCCCCGAGCGCCGAGGGGCAGATCGTCGCCCGCGTCGAGGCGGTCGACCGGGCCGCGGCGCCGGATCAGCAGGCGCTCGACGACCTGCGGGAGGCGCAGGCGGCGGCGCTCGGCGGCGACATCGTCGATACCTTCGTCAAGGCGCTGCGCGCGGAATACGACGTCGATGTCAACAATGCCGCCGTCGCCCGGCTGTTCGAGCAGACGAACTAGGCGAGAGGGGGATGACCGCCTCGCCCGATCCCGAGGCGTTCCGGTCCGCCTATGAGGCGGGGCGGCCGCAGGTCGTGTGGACGACCCTGGTCGCCGATCTGGAAACGCCGGTCTCGGCCATGCTCAAGCTGGCCGACGGGCGGCCGCACAGTTTTCTCTTGGAATCGGTCCAGGGCGGCGAGATCCGCGGCCGCTATTCGGCGATCGGCCTGAAGCCGGACCTGATCTGGCGCTGCGTCGCCGGCACGGCGGAGATCAACCGCCGGGCCCGGTTCGACCCCGACGGCTTCGAGCCGGACCCGCGGCCGCCGCTCGACAGCCTGCGGGCGCTGATCGCCGAAAGCCGCATCGAGCTGCCGGAGAGCCTGCCGCCGATCGCCGCCGGGCTGTTCGGCTATCTCGGCTATGACATGGTGCGGCAGATGGAGCGGCTGCCGGACGACAACCCGGACACGCTGGGGGTGCCGGAGGCGGTGCTGATGCGGCCGTCGGTGATCGCCGCCTTCGACAGCATCGAGGATCTGGTCACCATCGTCACCCCGGTCTGGCCGGCCGAGGGCGTCGAGGCCGCCTCGGCTTACGCCCATGCCCGCGAAAGGCTGGCCGACGTGGTCGCCGATTTCGGCCGCAGCCTGCCGCACCGCCGCGAGCGCGAGAGCGCCACCGAGGCGCTGCCGGAGCCGGTCTCGAATATGAGCCGGGAGGCGTATCACGCGGCGGTCGAGACGGCGAAGGAGTACATCCGCGCCGGCGACATATTCCAGGTCGTGCCGTCGCAGCGCTTCTCGGTGCCCTACGAGCTGCCGCCCTTCGGCCTGTATCGCGCGTTGCGCCGGCTGAACCCCTCGCCCTTCCTGTTCTTCCTCGACCTCGGCGGCTTCAGCATCGTCGG
>JABDIP010000429.1 GCA_013003675.1 Inquilinus sp. | reverse complement strand
CCGCCTCCAGCGGGTCGGCGCCGACTTGCGCCAGCCGCGCCACCTCCCGCGCCATGCGGTCGATCTCGTGGCGCTCGCAGGCGCGGCGCAGGCCGGCGAGGGCGGCGGCGGCACGCTCCGCCGCCGGCGGGTCGGTCGGGTCGAGCAACACGTCGTCGCCGGCAACGCGGACCGGATAGCGGCGCAATAAGTCGCCGCCAACCAGGGTCTCGCCGCTGTCGAGATCGAACTTCCAGTTATGCCAGTTGCAGGTCAGCACGCAGCCGCCGGACCCGCCCGCCTCAGCAAGGCTTCCCTCAACCAGCGGAAAGCCCTGGTGCGGACAGCGGTTGTTGCAGGCGAAGACGCGGCCGTCGCGGTGAAACAGGGCGATCTGCCGGGCGCCGAGGCGGATCGTCATGCGGCCCTTCCGGGCCAGTTCGGCGAGCGAGGCGACCCGCGCCAGGGCGGCATGAACCGTGTTGGGCATGGCGATTTCCTTGCCGCTGCGATTTTTTAAAGGTAAAGCTTTAAAAAGTACGCTATGCCCGTCCCCGGACTTTTTCAAGGAAAACCTTTAAAAACTCATGCCGAGCCAAGCCGTGATGAAGCCGACCGCGGTGCCGACCCGCCGCGCCGTGCTGGATACGCTGAAATGCGAGGGCCGCGCCGAGGTGCGCGCCCTGGCCGACGCCATCGGCGTTTCCGGTGTCGCGGTGCGACAGCACCTGCTGGCGCTGGAGGCGGAGGGGCTGGTCGCTGCCGAGGACGAGGCGCGGCCGAAGGGCCGGCCGGTCAAGCTCTACCGGTTGACCGAGGCTGCCGCCCGCTATTTCCCCGACGCCCATGCCGAACTGACCGTCGGTCTGCTGGGGTCGATGCGGCAGGCCTTCGGCGAGGCCGGGCTGAACCGCCTGTTGTCGGTGCGCGGCCGCGAGCAGGCCGACGAGTACCTGACCCGCATGGCGGGCGCGACGGACCTCAGGGCGCGGCTCGACTCGCTGGCGGCGATCCGCACCGAGGAGGGCTATATGGCGGAAATCCGCGAGGCGCCCGGGGGCGGTTTCCTGCTGATCGAGAACCATTGCCCGATCTGCCGCGCGGCGGCCGCCTGCAGCGGCCTGTGCGAGGCCGAGTTGCAGGTCTTCCGCCGCGCCCTGGGCGACCGCGTCCGCGTCGAACGCACCGACCACATCCTGGCCGGCGCCCGCCGCTGCGCCTATCGGGTGACCGAGTAGGCGGCGCGCGGCCGATTCCGCGCGCCGCCTTCGCAAGGTCGGGCGCTACTCGGCAGGCATCGGCGCCGTGCCGCCGCCCATCGGCACCGGGTCGGCGCCGAAGCGGTTCGGGCCGTCAGTGCCCTTCAGGAAGCCGCATTCGATCAGCAGCCAGAAGCCGCCGATGATCGGCACCAGGGCGATCAGCGTCCACCAGCCGGACTTGCCGCGGTCGTGCCAGCGCTTGGCATAGACCGCCAGGCTGCACCACAGCGCCGCCAGGGAGTAGGCGATGAAGACCACGGTCATGACCAGCTGGCCGGTCCCCATCTCGGCGGTCGCGCCATAGCCCGGATCGCCGGCCGTCGGCATCGACAGGATGCCGCCGATGAAGAAAAGGACGGTCGTGATGACGGTGTAGGGAAGAATGAACTTCAGCCAGAACGCCGCGCGGCCGATGCGGCCTTCGAAGGAAAACAGGAATTGTCCCAAAGACATGGTGTTCATCACCGGTGCTCCGATCGTTTCGCAAGCGCACGGTTGTACGGGAACGATGGTTAACCCTTCGCCAAGGGCGGCGGACCCGGCTTGGTGCATGCCTCGCGCAGGTATGGCACCACTTCCGCCGCGAACCACGGGTTCTTCTTCAGCCAGACGGTGTTGCGCCAGCTTGGGTGGGGCAGGGGCAGGTAGTCGGGCAGGTACTCCCGCCACGCCCGCACGGTCTCGGTCAGCGATGCCTTCCGCCGGCGGCCGAGATAGCGCTTCTGGGCATAGGCGCCGACCAGCAGGGTGAGGCGGATTCCCGGCAGCAGCACCCGCAGCCGGTCGTGCCACAGCGGCGCGCATTCCGGCCGCGGCGGCTTGTCGCCGCCGTGTCTGTCGACGCCCGGATAGCAGAACCCCATCGGCACGATGGCGATGCGGGCCTCGTCGCAGAAGGCGTCGCGATCGAGTCCGAGCCAGTCGCGCAGCCGGTCGCCGGACGGGTCGTTCCACGGAATGCCGCTCTCGTGGACCCGGGTGCCCGGCGCCTGGCCGACGATCAGCAGTTGCGATCCGGGGCCGGCGCGCAGCACCGGCCGCGGGCCCAACGGCAGATGCGCGGCACAGATCCGGCAGGCGCGCGCCTCGGCCAACACCCGGTCCAGGGTGTCACCCGGCCCGGTCATCGGTTCCCGACCAGCAGGTCGTCGACGAAGGCCGGCACGATTTCGCTCGCCGGACCATGGATCGCCCGGTCGAAGAGCGACGCGCCGTCAGAGGGTTCCAGGTTCAGCTCGACCGTCGGCACGCCGGCGCCGCGCGCCTCCATCACGAACCCGGCGGCCGGATAGACGGTGCCGGAGGTGCCGACCGAGACGAACAGGCCGCAACCGGCCAGGGCCGCGAAAATCCGTTCCATCTCCAGCGGCATCTCGCCGAACCAGACAACATGGGGCCGCAGCCCTCCCGGCCGGCCACAGGCGGCGCAGGACAGATCGGCCGACAGATCCTGCCGGCAATGGGCGACCGTGTCGCACCGCACGCACCGCGACTTCAGCAGCTCGCCATGCATATGCAGCACGGCCCTGCCGCCGGCCCGCTCATGCAGGTCGTCGATGTTCTGGGTCACCACCAGCACCTCGCCGGGCCACTCATGCTCCAGCCGGGCCAGCGCGGCATGCGCGGCGTTGGGCCGGACCGCCGGATCGAGCAGGCCGCGCCGGCGGTCGTTGTAGAAATCCTGCACCAGCGCCGGGTCGCGGGCGAACCCCTCAGGCGTCGCCACATCCTCCAGGCTGACCTTGGCCCAGATGCCGTCGGCATCGCGGAAGGTGTCGAGCCCGGACTCCTTGGAGATGCCGGCGCCGGTCAGAACGACGATGCGGGCGTTCGGATCGATCTGCATGGCACACACCCCTGGTCCCGCGTGCCGGTGACCTAGTTCGACAACCTAGAAACCGATCCACGGACTGGTCCGCTTCGGCGTAATCCGATCAGGCTCTAAGCCCCGTCCTCCTGCCCGCACAGCGCGGCCGGGGTGTCGGTGCCCGAACCGGCCGCCTCCTGCACCGCCGTCCGCCGCCAGAACAGATCGTGCATGGCCTGGCTGGCCCCGGCGTCGATATCGGCCCCCCGGGCGACCTCGATCCGCCGCAGGAACAAGTCGATCGCCGGGATCGGTGGGCCGCGCCTGGGTTCCGGCGTCGCTTCGCGCAGCCCCTTGCACTGATAACAGACCCCCTGCTTGTTCACCAGCGAGCACAACCCCTCGAAGGCCTGGGTCATCGCCTCCCGCGCCCGCGCCAGGTGGTGGCGCAGCACCGATTGGGTGACGCCCAGTGCCGCCGCGGCCTCGCGGTTGCTCATGCCGGCCATGTCGCGGAGCGTCAGCGCGGCGTGCTGTTCCGGCGGCAGCGACCGGCCGACGCAGGTCAGGCAATAGGCGATGTGCTCGCGGGCCTCGAACATGAAGTCGGGACTGCCGATCGCGCCGACGACCTCCGCCTTCATCGCCTCATCGGCATAGCATTCGTTGCCGTAGACGACTTGGGCGTCGACGCGCCAGCGCCGCTGCCGGCGCAGATGGTCGAGTGCCAGCCGGGTGCCGACCGCGCACAGCCAGGTCCCGAAGGCCGACTCGCCGCGAAACCCGGAGAAGCCCTGCCAGGCGCGCAGCAGGGTCTCCTGGACCAGGTCGTCGGTGTCTTCCGGCACCCCGACCAGCCGCCGGACGACGGCGCGTAGCGGACGCCGATTGCGGTCGACCAGGGTTTCGAAAGCGGCCCGGTCGCCGGCTTGCGCGCGGTCGACCAGGCCGGCATCGTCGAGGGGCGTCATTCGGCCAGTGTCCGCCGAAAGCTGTCGCGGGTCCAGATCGTCTCGCGCCACGCGGCGAGCCCGTCGAGTCCCTCGGACAGCTCGGCGAATTCCGGCCGGCTCTCGGCGAACCCGACCATCGGTGCCAGGAACAGATCGGCCAGGGTGAACTGGGCGCCGAGCAGGTACGGCCCATCGGCAAGCGCCCGGTCGACAACTTCGAGGTTGCCCCGGGCGGCGGCCCGCTGTTCGGCAGACAGCGTCTCGACCGTCAGGAACGGGCGGAGAAGGGTGCCATGCACATAGTCCATGGACGCGCTGATCCATTGCAGCATGCGCGCCCGGCCCAGCGCGTCGCCCGGTTGCAGCGCCGGCCCATCCCGGCTCTCGTCCAGATAGCTGGCAATGGCCAGGGTCTCGTACAGAACCAGGTCGCCGGCCCGCAGCACCGGCATGCGCAGGAAGGGGTGCAGCGCGCGGTGCGCCTCGGATTGGAAGTCGAGCGGCACCAATTCGTGCGGCACGCCTTTCTCGATGCAGACCATGCGCGCGGTCCGGACATAGCTGCTCTGGGCGAATCCGTGGATCTCGATCTCGGGCATTGGATGTCTCCTGTCTGGTGGTCCCGATTGGTTGGACGACCGGCCGGCCGAAACCTGCCAAGAGTTTGAATTCTCGGGATTTTCGACGATCCGGCGTTTGCTCGGTTTCGCTACGCCGCCGGGGCCCCTATGGTGCGACGCGTCGTCTTCGAGTGCCGGATCCCGCCATGAAAATCCTGTTCGTCTGCACCGGAAACATCTGCCGCTCGCCGACCGCCGAAGCGCTGTTCCTGCATCGGGCCGCCGAGCGCGGCCTGGCCGGGCAGGTCGCCGCCGACAGCGCCGGGACCAGCAGCGAGGAGTCGGGAAATCCGCCGGACCGGCGGGCCCGGATTGCGGCCGCGGCGCGCGGGTGCACCCTTCCCGACCGACGGGCGCGACGGATCACGGCGACGGATTTCGACACCTTCGATCTGATCGTCGCGATGGATCGCGGTCACCTCGCCACCCTGCGACGCCGGGCGCCGGACCATGCCCGTGACCGGCTGCGCCTGTTCATGGAATTCGCCGGACCCGACGCACCGCCCGACGTGCCCGACCCCTGGTACGGCGACGAGTACGATTTCGAGCACGCCCTCGACCTGATCGAGGCCGGGGTCGACGGGCTGCTGGCCCAAATGGCCGGCCGATAAGGCCGCCGGCCGATCCCGCGCCATGCCGACGGAAACCCTGGCCGACCGGATCGAGGCGGCGATCGGGCGGCGGCCGGTGGCCGTCGAGCCGCTGGCGGGCGGGTCGACCGTCGAGGTGCTGAAGGTCGCGCTGGCCGGCGGCGAGCAGATTGTCGCTAAATCCGGCCAGGGGAATCTGGCGGTCGAGCGCTTCATGCTGGACGATCTGGCGCGGCTCTCCGACCTGCCGGTCCCGGCGGTGCTGTATGGCGACGACACCCTGCTGCTGATGGACTACGTCGAGCATGACGGCGGCGCGCCCGGGGCGGCGGCGCAGGCCCACGCGGCGGACCTTCTGGCGGCGCTGCACACGGTGCCGCGCGACGGCTTCGGCTACGCCGGCGACACGGTGATCGGCCGCCTGCCGCAGCCGAACCCGCCCGGCGATCGCTGGGTGCCGTTCTTCCGCGACCACCGCCTGCTGCACATGGCCGAGCGCGGCCATGCGGAGGGGACGGTCGGCACGGTGTTGCGCAAGAGGCTGGAGGCGCTGGCCGGCCGCATCGACCGCTATCTCGACGAGCCGCCGCACGCCGCGCTGCTGCATGGCGACGTCTGGACCGGCAATGTCCTGACCCGCGGCGATCGCATCGCCGGATTCATCGACCCGGCGATCTATCACGGCCATCCGGAGATCGAACTGGCCTTCGCCACCCTGTTCGGCACCTTCGGCGAGCCGTTCTTCCGCCGCTACGCCGAGCGGGCGCCGTTCGCGCCGGATTTCTTCGAATTGCGCCGCGACCTCTACAACATCTACCCGCTGCTCGTGCACGTCCGCTATTGGGACGTCGCCTATGCCCGGCCAATCGAGGCGACCCTGGCGCGGCTGGGGCTGTAGCCAGAAGCCGGTGCAACCTTCCACCGAAGCGAGTTCTCTACAACCGACGTCATTGCGAGCCGAAGGTGAAGCAATCCAGGGCGGCCAGGGCTGGACTGGATTGCCGCGTCGCTGAAGCTCCTCGCAATGACGTCGCCTGGTAGCCGATGCCCGGACCGGTACTATGAGGCCCTCAGTTGCCGAACAGGCGGCTGAAGAAGCCGCCGACGCCGGATTTCGGCTCGTCGGCGGCGACCGGGATGGTTTCGATCCCGGGCAGCGGCCGCGGCGGCAGGCCGCGATGGGCGGTCAGCATGAAATCGCGCCAGATCCGCGCCGGCAGGCCGCCGCCGGAGACGCCACGCATCGGCGTGCCGTCGTCGTTGCCGACCCAGACGCCGACGATATAGTCGGCGGTGTAGCCGACGAACCAGGCGTCGCGGTAATCCTGGCTGGTCCCGGTCTTGCCGGCCGCCGGGCGGTCGAGACGGGCGCCGCGGCCGGTCCCGGTGACCATGACCTGCTCCAGCATCCGGTTCAGCTCCCAGACATGCCAGGGCCGGACCATCTCCGCCGGGCCGTCGCCCGACCGCTTGTAGAGCATCTCGCCTTCCTCGGCGACGACGGCGCCGATGCCATGAGGCCATACCGCGTGGCCGTTGCCGACAAAGGCGCCATAGGCGGCGGTCAGTTCGAGCACCGTCACCTCCGACGAGCCAAGCGCCAGGGTCAGGTCCGGCCGCAGGTCGGAGGTGATGCCGAGGCGGCGGGCGAGATCGACGGTCTCGTCGACGCCGACATACTCCAGCACCCGCACCGAGGCCGAATTCACCGAATCCGACAGCGCCTCGATGGCGGTGATCTCGCCGCGATAGGTGTCGTCGAAGTTCCGCGGTGCGTAGCCGGCGATCTCGATCGGCGCGTCGAGGATGCGCATGTCGGGCCGCAGCCCTTTCTCCAGCCCGGCCAGATAGATGACCGGCTTGAACGCCGAGCCCGGCTGGCGCAGCGCCTGGACCGCCCGGTTGAACTGGCTGAGCCCGTAGGAGCGGCCACCAACCATGGCGCGCACCTCGCCGGTCGGCGACAGGGCGACCAGCGCCGCCTGGCCGACGCCGGCGGCGGCGCCTTCGCGCTCGAGATATTCGGCGACGACCCGCTCGGCGGTACGCTGCAGTTCGGTGTCCAGGGTCGTCTTGACCGTCAGAT
>JABDIP010000423.1 GCA_013003675.1 Inquilinus sp. | reverse complement strand
CCGGCGACGCCGTCGAAATACGGCGTGCGCGGCATCCCGACCCTGATGCTGTTCAAGGACGGTCAGGTGGCGGCGACCAAGATCGGCGCGCTGCCGAAGAACGCCCTGTTCCAATGGGTCGAATCGGTCCTCTGACAGGCTCCTGATCAGCTGTTTTCCGACAAAACCCTGCCGGCGAGGTAGAGCGAGCCGGCGATCAGCACCCTGGCCGGCCCCTCGTGGCCGGCCAGTCGCTTGAGCGCCTCGGTCAGATCGGCCGCCGGCCGGGGGTTGGCGATCCCGGCCGCATGGGCCGATTCGGCCAGTTGCCGGGCCGACAGGCTGGCCTGTTCGCCCGGGATGGCCACCGTCTGCAGGCTGGCGAGATGCCGGGCCAGCGGCGCCAGGAAATCGCGCGGGTCGCGGGTCGACAACATGCCGGCGACCAGATGCAACGTCCCGTCGCCCGGGCCGCCGGCCCAGGCCGCCAGCGCCTCGCCGGCGCTGTCGTTGTGGCCGCCGTCCAGCCAGAGCTCCCAACCGCTCGGCAGCGACTCGACCAGCGGTCCCTTCTCCAGGCGCTGCAGCCGGGCAGGCCAGTCCGCGCCCCGCAGCCCGGCGGCCACCGCGGCTTCCGGCACCGCGAGTCCGGCGAGGCGTTCGAGGCACATCGCCGCCGTCGCCGCGTTCTCGATTTGATGGACGCCGGGCAGGTTCGGCAGCGGCAGAAGCCGTTGCGCCTGTCCGGTATCGAGCCGGATGCCGCCGGTCTCGACCCGGTAGTGCCAGTCGACGCCGAATTCGAACACCGGCGCGCCGATCGCGGCGGCGCGTTCCCGCACGATTGCGGCGACCGCGGCCGTCTTCTGCGGACCCATCACCACCGGCACCCCTGGTTTCAGGATGCCCGCCTTTTCGCCGGCGATCGCCGCCAGCGTGTCCCCGAGGTACTGGGTGTGGTCCATCGAGACGCGGGTGATCGCGGTCAGCGCCGGCCGGTCCAGTACGTTCGTCGTGTCGAGCCGGCCGCCGAGGCCGGTTTCCAGCAACAGCACATCGGCCGGGGTCTCGGCGAAGGCGAGGAAGGCGGCGCAGGTGGTGATTTCGAAGAAGGTGATCTGCTGGCCGGCATTGACGGTCTCGCAGCGCGCCAGCAGGTCGACCAGCGCGTCGTCCTCGATCATCCGGCCGGCGACGCGAATGCGCTCGTTGAAGCGCACGAGATGCGGCGAGGTGTAAGCGTGAACGCGATGGCCGGCGGCCTCCAGCGCCGCCCGCAGAAAGGCGACCACCGAACCCTTGCCGTTGGTGCCGGCGACGTGGATCGCCGGCGGCACGCGCAGATGCGGATCGCCCAAGGCCGACAGCAGGCGAAAGACCCGGTCGAGCGACAGGTCGATGCGCTTGGGATGCAGCGCGAGCAGCCGCTCCAGCGCCGCGTCGACGGCGCCGTGCGTCGATCTATTCCCCGGCGGGCGGGGCGGAGGCGCCATCGCGGGCCGTTATCGCCGGGCGCTTGCCAGCCTTCTTCCCGGCATCCAGCGGCAGGTCGACGATCTCGGCCGGCGGCAAGGGTCGGCGCACCAGGTCGAGGACCCGAATCAGCGTGCTGCGCAGCTCCGACCGGCGGACGACGATGTCGACCATGCCGTGCTCCAGCAGGTATTCGGCGCGCTGGAAGCCCTCCGGCAGGGTCTCGCGGATCGTCTCCTCGATCACCCGGGCGCCGGCAAAGCCGATCTGCGCGCCGTGCTCGGCGATGTGGATGTCGCCCAGCATCGCGAAGGACGCGGTGACGCCGCCGGTGGTCGGGTCGGTCAGGATCACGATATAGGGCAGCCCGGCTTCCTTCACCTGCTGCACGGCGATGGTGGTGCGCGGCATCTGCATCAGGGACAGGATGCCTTCCTGCATCCGCGCGCCGCCGGAGGCGGGAATGGCGATCAGCGGTGCGTCCTGCAGCTTGGCCAGATTCGCCGCCGCCAGCATTCCCTCGCCGACGGCGATGCCCATCGAACCGCCCATGAAGGAGAAATCGAAGGCCGCGGCGACGGCATTCATGCCGCCGATGGAACCATGGGCGACCAGGATCGCGTCCTGGTGGCCGGTCTTCTGCTGGGCGTCGCGCAGGCGGTCGGAATAGCGCTTGTTGTCGCGGAACTTCAGCGGGTCGGCGACCGCCGGCTTCGGCAGTTCGATGGTCTCGAAGGCGCCGTCGTCGAACAGCATTTTCAGCCGGTCTTCCGGCTTGAGCCGCATGTGGTGGCCGCAATGCTGGCAGACATGCAGATTCTGCTCCAGATCGCGGTGGAAGATCATCGCCTCGCACTTGTTGCATTTGTGCCAGAGGTTGTCCGGAACATCCGGCTTGGCGACCAGGGCACGGATCTTCGGGCGGACGAAGTTGCTAATCCAGCTCATCGGGGGATGTCCTCCAGCGACCTCAGGAATCCGACCGTGCGGACCGCACGCCCCCGGCCAGCGCGCTGACCAGGGAAAGAACATCGTCGACCAGCCCGGATCGAGCCTTGTCGGCCGCGTCCAGGTTCTTTGCAATGCGATCGACGATCGCCGACCCGACGACGGCCGCGTCGGCCACCTCGGCGACCGCCGCTGCCTGCTCCGGCGTCTTGATGCCGAAGCCGACGGCGATCGGCAGGTCGGTATGGCGGCGCAGCCGCGCCACTGCGGCGGCGATATCGGCATCGGCCGCCGAGTCGGTGCCGGTGATGCCGATGATCGAGACATAGTAGACGAAGCCGTTCGTATTCGACAGCACGGTCGGCAGGCGGGCGTCGTCGGTGGTCGGTGTGGCCAGCCGGATGAAGCCCATCCCGGCCTCGAGCGCCGGCAGGCACAGTTCGGCGTCTTCCTCCGGCGGCAGGTCGACGACGATCAGGCCATCGACACCGGCCGCAAGCGCGTCGGACAGGAAGCGCTCGACGCCGTAGCTGTAGACCGGATTGAAATAGCCCATCAGGATGACCGGCGTCGCATCGTCCTCGGCGCGAAACCGGCGCACCATGTCTAGCGTCTTCGCCAGGGTCGCGCCGGATTTCAATGCGCGCAGATTGGCGGCCTGGATCGCCGGGCCGTCGGCCATCGGATCGGTGAAGGCGACGCCCAACTCGATCAGGTCGGCCCCGGCCGCCGGCAGTCGCCGCAATAACTCGAAGCTGGTCTCCGGGTCCGGGTCGCCGGCCGTGACGAAGGTGACCAACCCGCCACGGCCCTCCGCGCGCAGCGCGGCGAAACGCCGAGTGAAGCGGGACTCCGCGTCGTCCGGTCGGGCGGCCTCGCGGGCGGGGGCGCCGGCCGTCACAGGGTCACCCCCAACGCGTCGGCGACGGTGAAGATGTCCTTGTCGCCGCGGCCGCACAGATTCATCACCAGGATGTGGTCCTTCGGCAGGCCCGGCGCAATCTTGGCGACATGGGCCAGGGCGTGGGCCGGCTCCAGCGCCGGGATGATGCCCTCCATGCGCGAGCACAACTGGAACGCCTCCAGCGCCTCCTTGTCGGTGGCGGAAACGTATTTCACCCGGCCGATCTCGTGCAGCCACGAGTGCTCGGGCCCGATGCCGGGGTAGTCGAGCCCGGCCGAGATCGAATGCGCCTCGAGGATCTGGCCGTCATCGTCCTGCAGCAGGTAGGTGCGATTGCCGTGCAGCACCCCGGGCCGCCCACCGGTCAGCGACGCGGCGTGTTCGCCGGTTTCGACGCCGTGCCCGGCCGCCTCGACCCCGTGCATCTCGATGTCGGGGTCGTCGAGGAAGGGATGGAACAGACCCATGGCATTGGAACCGCCGCCGATGCAGGCGACCAGCGTATCCGGCAGCCGGGCCTCGGCATCGAGGATCTGGTCGCGCAACTCCTCGCCGATCACCGACTGGAAGTCGCGCACCATGGCCGGGAACGGGTGTGGCCCGGCGACCGTGCCGATGATGTAGTAGGTGTCGGAGACGTTGGTCACCCAGTCGCGCAGGGCGTCGTTCATCGCGTCCTTCAGCGTCCGGCTGCCGGAGGTGACCGGTTTCACCTCGGCGCCGAGCAGCTTCATGCGGAACACGTTCGGCTGCTGCCGCGTGATGTCGACCTCGCCCATGTAGACCGTGCACGGCATGTTGAACAGGGCGCAGACCGTCGCCGTCGCCACCCCGTGCTGGCCGGCACCGGTCTCGGCGATGATGCGGGTCTTGCCCATCAGCCGCGCCAGCAGGATCTGCCCCATGCAGTTGTTGATCTTGTGAGCGCCGGTGTGGTTCAGCTCGTCGCGCTTGAAGTAGATCTTGGCGCCGCCGAAATGCCGCGTCAGCCGCTCGGCGAAATAGAGCGGGCTCGGCCGGCCGACATAGTGCGTCAGATAGTGCTTCAGCTCGGCGTGGAACGCCGGATCCTGCTTCGCCCGCGTGTAGGCACGCTCAACGTCGAGGACCAGCGGCATCAGCGTTTCGGCGACGAAGCGGCCGCCGAATATTCCGAAATGCCCGGCCTCGTCCGGCCCGGCACGATAGGTATTGAGTGGCGGTGCGGTGGTCTTCGCAGGTGCGGCGGTCAAGGCGGATAACGCTCCCTGGCGGGCCGGGCCCTCGGGCGCGGCGCGCGATCTCATTCTCTCGGCCTTCCGGGTCCGGCCGCCATCGCGGCGGTCTTCGGCGTCTATCCAGAGGGCCGGTCTTTATCCCGCCCCGCCCCGGTCAGGTCAACACCCGGCGTTCGGCGGTGCGACCCCTGTGCCAGGGGGTTCCGTCGTGGTAACGCTTTATTGGTGAACGGAACGTTAGCGTCCGTACCGCCGGCCCTTCGCCGCCGGTATCGCAACCGCCAGCCGGTGGGTCCATGGCCAGCGTCTACGATTTGAAGCCGGCGTTCCAGCGCCTGTTGCGTCCCCTCGTCGGGGCGCTTGCCGGCGCCGGAGCGACCGCCAACCAGGTGACCGTTGCCGCCCTTCTCCTGTCGCTGGCGACCGGCGCGGCGCTTGTGCTGTATCCCCAGCAGCGCTGGATCCTGTTGCTGGTGCCGGCGGTGCTGTTCGTGCGCATGGCGCTGAACGCCATCGACGGCATGTTGGCGCGCGAGCACAGGATGGCCAGCCGGCTCGGCGCCGTGCTCAACGAGCTGGGCGACGTGGTGTCGGACAGCGCGCTCTACCTGCCGCTCGCCCTGGTATTCCCGGCGCCGCCCTGGCTGGTGATCGGTATCGTCCTGGCGGCGGTGATCGGCGAGATGACCGGGGTGGTGGCGGTGCAGATCGGTGCCGCGCGGCGCTATGACGGACCGATGGGAAAGTCCGACCGGGCCGCGGTCTTCGGCCTGTTGTGTTTGCTGCTGGGGCTCGGCGTGCCGGCGGGGGCGTGGCTGAGCTATGGGCTCGGCGCGGTACTGGTCCTCTCCTGCCTGACGATCGTCAACCGCGCCCGCAAGGCGCTGAAGGAGGCGCTCGATGCCTCTGATTGACGTGGCGCCGACAATCCTCTGGGCGTTGGCGGCGGTATTCGGCGTCCTGCTGGTTGCCTCGGCGATCGTCTTCGTGCTGATCCGCGCCAAACCCGATCGCGATTTCGGCGAACTGGTGCTGCGGGTGCGGTCGTGGTGGGTGATGGTGGCGGTGTTCGCCATCGCCATCGTGCTCAGCCCGGTCACCTCGCTGGTCTTTCTCGGATTCGTCAGCTTCCTTGCCTTGAAGGAATTCGTGTCGATGGTGCCGACCCGGCGCGCCGACCGGAAGGTGCTGTTCTGGGCCTATCTGGCGATCCCGCTGCAATATGTGTGGGTCGGCCAGGAGTGGTACGGGATGTTCATCATCTTCGTGCCGGTCTACATGTTCCTGCTGCTGCCGACGCTGATGGTGATTCGGGGCGAGACGACCGGGTTCCTCAAGGCGGCCGGGACGCTGCACTGGGGCATGATGACCTGTGTGTTCGCCATCAGTCATGCCGGCTATCTGCTGGTGCTGCGCGGCGACACCCCGGCCGGCGGCGCCGGATTGCTGCTGTTCCTGGTCTTTCTGACCCAGGCCAACGACGTCGCGCAATATGTCTGGGGGCGGCTGTTCGGCCGCCACAAGGCGGCGCCGACGGTCAGCCCGAACAAGACCGTCGAGGGCTATGTCGGCGGCTTCGTCACCACCGGGCTGCTGGCCGTGGCGATCGCCCCCTGGCTGACGCCGATGGACTGGCCGCATGCCCTGGTCGGCGGGCTGATCATCGGATTCGCCGGGTTCATGGGCGACGTTACGGTTTCGGCAGTCAAGCGCGACATCGGGGTGAAAGATACCGGGGCGCTGCTGCCCGGCCATGGCGGCATCCTCGACCGGATCGACAGCCTGACCTTCAC
>JABDIP010000416.1 GCA_013003675.1 Inquilinus sp. | reverse complement strand
CTGTCGCTCGGCACCTTGTCGGTGCTGCTCTTCCTGATCGGGCCGCAATAGGGCCGCCCGCGTTGACGGCGTGCGCGGAGGGCGGCTATAGAGCCGACACAATGTTGGCGTCGATTGGCAAGAAACGGATGCGAATGCGGGGCTCGACCCGCTGACGGGCCGCGCGTGCCCGGTTCGTCCTTCCGTATTGCCATCCGAGGACAGTGCTCATGTCCGGCGCCGACAGACCATCCGAACCAGATCGATCCGACGGCGCCGCGCACCGGCCGCCGGTGCTGCAGGTCGTCGTCGAGGCCGATCCCGGGCCGGCGGTGATCGAGGCGTTGCGCGACCGGCTCGACCGGCTCGGCTGCCGGTTTCCGGAGGTCGCCGATACCGCCGAGGGCGGCCAGTCGGTCTCCGGCCTGCTCGCCGGCCTGCCGAGCCGGGAGATGGTGCCGGTCGCCTGTCGCCTGCTGGGGGTCGAGGGCGTGCGCCGGGTCCAGGCGAGCTGCCTCGGACCCGACGGCACGGTATTGGCCGAGGTGACGCTGGGGAGGTGATTCAGAAGTCAGAAGTCAGAAGTCAGAAGTCAGAAGTCAGAAGTCAGAAGTCAGAAGTCGGAAGTCAGAGACAACGACCGGTGCTCTCGGATTGCTGTGATCTGACTTCCGACATCTGACTTCCGACATCTGACTTCTGACTTCTGACTCAGATGGCGATCGCCATCTCCGCCGCGCGTTTCAGGTTGCGCTCGAGTTGATCCTTTCCGCTGAGATACTGCTTCGGCCAGGGCTGGTCGGCGTAGCCCAACTCGGCGGCGGCGTGCAGGGTCCAGGCCGGATCGGCGAGGTGGGGGCGGGCCAGCGCGCAGAGATCTGCGCGGCCGGCGGCGATGATCGAGTTGGCGTGGTCGGTCTCGTAGATGTTGCCGACCGCCATGGTGGCGATGTCGACCTCGTTGCGGATGCGGTCGGAGAACGGGGTCTGGAACATGCGGCCGTAGATCGGCCGGGCCTCGGTCGAGGTCTGACCCGCGGAGACGTCGACCAGATCGACGCCGTGCTCCTTGAAGGCGCGGGCGATCTCCACGGCGTCGTCGCCGGCGATGCCGCCTTCGACCCAGTCGGTCGCCGAGATCCGCACCGAGATCGGCTTGTCCTCCGGCCAGACCGCGCGCATGGCGTCGAAGACCGCGAGCGGGAAGCGCAGCCGGTTCTCCAGGCTGCCGCCGTACTCGTCAGTCCGCCGGTTGGTCAGCGGGGTGATGAAGGCCGACAGCAGATAGCCGTGGGCGGCGTGCAGTTCGACCATATCGAATCCGGCCTGTTCGGCCCATTGCGTCGCCCGGCGGAATTCCGCGATTGTCGCCGCGATGTCGTCTTCGGTCATCGCGCGCGGCACCTGGTTGGCCGGGCTCCAGGGGACGGGTGAGGGCGCGATCAGCTCCCAGTTGCCGGATGTCAGCGGCGCGTCCATCTGCTCCCAACCGAGCTGGGTCGAGCCCTTCGGGCCGGAATGGCCGAGCTGCAGGCAGATCCTGGCCGGCGTGCCGCGATGCACGAAATCGACGATCCGGCGCCAGGCGGCGACATGCTCTTCCGCGTACATGCCGGTGCAGCCGGGGGTGATGCGCCCCTCAGGCGTCACGCAGGTCATCTCGGTATAGACCAGGCCGGCGCCGCCCAGCGCGCGGGCGCCCAGATGCACCATGTGGAAGTCGCCCGGCGTGCCGTCGACGGCGCTGTACATCGCCATCGGCGAGACCACGATGCGGTTTGCCAGCTCCAGGCCGCGCAGCCGGAACGGCGTGAACATCGGCGGCACCGGCTTGGCCGGCGGTTTGCCGCAGGCGCGTTCGGCGATCCAGCTCTCCATGCCTTCCAGATATGCCTTGTCGCGCAGCCGCAAATTCTCGTGGCTGACCCGCTGACTGCGGGTCAGCAGGCTGTAGGCGAACTGCTCCGGTTCCAGATGCGTGTAGCGCTCGACATTTTCGAACCACTCGGTCGAGTTGCGCGCCGCCGACTGGATCTTCAGCACCTCTACGCGGCGTTCTTCCTCATAGGCGGCAAGCGCTTGCGGGACGTCGTTGTCATGTTCCTTCATGGCCCGCGCCAGGGCGATCGCGTCCTCCAGCGCCAGCTTGGTGCCGGATCCGATGGAGAAATGGGCGGTGTGGGCGGCATCGCCCATCAGGACGATGTTGCCCTTGACCCAGGTTTCGTTGTTGACCCGCGGGAAGTTGAGCCATTCCGAGCCGCGCCGATGGGCGGCGTTGGAGATCAGCGCGTTGCCGTCGAGATACCGTGCAAACAGCTTTTCGCAGAAGGCGATGGTCGCCGCCGTGTCGGCCTCGGCCAGCCCGGCCTTCTCCCAGACCTCCTGCGGCGTCTCGACGATGAAGGTCGAGGTATCGTCGTTGAAGCGATAGGCATGGGCCTGGAACCAGCCCCATTCAGTCTGCTCGAAGATGAAGGTGAAGGCGTCGAAGACCTTCTTGGTGCCGAGCCAGACGAATTTGCAGCGGCGGGTCTCGATGCTCGGCTTGAAATGGTCGGCGTGCAGCGCGCGCACCCGGCTGTTCAGCCCGTCGGCGGCGATGATCAGGTCGGCATCGGCGAATTGCGCCGGGTCCTCGACCTCCGTCTCGAATACCAGCTTGACGCCCAACGCCTCGGCGCGGGCCTGCAGGATGTTGAGCAGGTGCTTGCGCTCGATGCCGCAGAATCCGTGGCCGCCGGAGGTGATCACCCGGCCCTTGAAATGCACGTCGATGTCGTCCCAATGGGCCAGGCTGTCGATGATCTCGTCCCGGCTCTCCTCATCGGCGCCGGCCAGGTTCTCCAGAGTCTGGTCTGAGAAGACGACGCCCCAACCGAAGGTGTCGTAGGGCCGGTTGCGCTCGAAGACGGTGATGTCGTGGCTCGGATCGGCCCGTTTCATCAGGATGGCGAAATACAGCCCCGCCGGGCCGCCGCCGATGCAAACGATCTTCATGGCCGTTCTCCCGCCCGATCATGGGTCCACGAAATATTTTAGACTTAAAATAATCGCGCGCAAGGCCAGCGGCTGAATTGCGGGCTTCGGGGCCGTGTTGCCGGCGCTAGTGTGTCGAGCCGGTCAGGCCGAACAACGCGACCGGCCGTTGCCGGCCGCGCAGGGGGCGGTCGGGCAGGGCGGCCCAGCCCTCGATCGAGGCCCCAGCGGCGTCCAGCAGGTCGCGGGAGACGAGCAGCGGCAGGCCGGCCGTCTTGGTCTCCTTCTCGATGCGGGCGGCGACGTTGACCGTGTCGCCGAGGACGGTGAATTCGAGCCGGTCGTCGTCGCCGATGGCGCCGCAGAACACGTCGCCCCAATGCAGGCCGACGCCTGCCTCGACCCGGTCTTCTCCGGCCGCCGCCCGTTCCGTATTCCAGGCTTTCAGGGCGTCGAGGACGGCACGGCCGCAGGCGAGGGCGTTGCCGGCGTCGTTCTTGCCGGGCCGGGGCACGCCGAACAGCGCCATCACCGAATCGCCAATGAACTTGTCGACGACGCCGTCATGGGCCGCCACGGCGGCGGCTATGCGGTGACGGAACTCGCCGATGAAGACGCCGAGATCGGCCGGGTCGAGGCTTTCGGCGCGGCCCGTGAAATCGCGGATATCGACGAACATCACCGCCACTGTCTGGCGGCAGCCGATCCTGGCCTCGGCGGCGCTGGCGGTCATCACCCAATCGGCGATCCGCGTCGGCAGGAAGCGGGTCAGGGTCGCCTTGCGCCGGGTTTCGTCGATTGCCCGGACCAGCAGGCCGCGGGCGCGGCGGACCGCGATCACCAGGACCAGGGAGGCCAGCCCGATCATCACCACCCGCATCACGTTCGGCGGTCCTTCGAACAACACGGTCAGCCCCGGCGGCGGCAAGGGCTTCGCCAGGCCCGGCACGGTCTCGAAACCGGCCGTCAGCACCAGACCGCCGATCAGCAGGGTGGCCACGTAGGCTTCCAGATACGGGTTGTAGCGCAGCGCGCCGAAGGCCAGCACCGTCGGGATCAACCATACGACCGGGAAGGCAACGGCATAGTTCGGCGGCAGGGCAGCGTTGTTCAGCCCCAGGACGACGCTGGCGAGCACGAAGCCGACATCCACCGTCGCGAAGATCCACGACATCCAGGGGCGATAGAGGCGTGGCCGGGAGACGGCGAAGGCGACGAGACCGAGCAGCAGGTAGCCGCCGATAGTCGCCACAGCCAGGCTGAACTGCCGGGCGAGAACCATGTCGTCCTCGGGCGCCTGGCCGACGACAGCCACCAGGAAGGCGGTCCCCAGGATGGCCGCGACGGCCATGCGGACGGCGCCGACAATGCGCTCGGCCCTGAGTTCGGCATCGGCGATCAGGCGGCGGGCCTCGGTGTCCATGGCGGCGGGCATCGCCTTGGACGACCCGGCCCTAGGTGAACGCGTTGAAAGTGATGATAGTCTGGGTATCTTTCACGTGGGGCAGGGTCTGGATCTGGCTGGTGACGAAGCGGCCGATATCCGTGTCTGCGGGCAGATAGCACTTCACCAACAGGTCGTAAGTGCCTGAGATCGAATGCACCTCGGACACCTGCTCGACCATGTCGACCGCCTCGGCGGCGACGTCATAGGCCTTGCCGAGTTCGCATTTCACCATCACGAAGATCGTTTGCATCGTTCATTCCCATTCGCGATCCGAGGCCGCCGCGAGCCGAGTATCGACCAGTAGACCCCCAGGGCACAAAGCCTTCTTGTGAATGACCAGGGTCGCTCGCAATACCTGCAGCGGCGTCTAGCTCAGAGACAGGGGTCGTAGCGCCGGAGGGTGAACCGGTCCGGATTGTGATCGCCTTCAGCGATGGAGAACGCGACAGGGTCGGACCGTTCCTGGCGTCGCGGCGAGTCGCCCGTTGAGACCCAGACCTCATAGGGAATCGAGACATTCCAGGCAATCGTGTCGAAGCGGGATGACGGGACTTCGCGCACCGAACCGGTCAGCACATTCCGTTCCTCGCCTCGGTATTCATAGCCGGTCAGCCGGAATACGTTGCCATCCACCGCAAGCTCGGTGTCTTCCGGGGACGGAATCCCGTCCGGCAGCGCCAACATCGTCGGTTGCTCAGACGGTTCCGATTCGCCGTCCGCTGCCACTTCGTAGAGCCTGGGGAAGAAGTCACCGCAGGCGTACGAGATGTAAATCACTTCGATCTCTCGCGGCTCGTTCGAGACCCGTATTTCACTGAATTGCAGATGAGGTGCCGCCACATAGACGTACAGCGAAGCAACCGCGACGGCGGCCAACAGCAGCAAGGTGCCGAACGCTATGGCAATGATTTTGAAAGGCCTGCCGCTCGCCATATCAGCTCCATGTGTCGGGTTGGGCTCGAATACTCGATCAGGGCGTTGAGGAATTCGCGAACTTTAGGCCCCACCGCTCAACGCCGTCGGATTCCAGATTTCCGCCGCGATAGACTCGGACCTTGCCATATCGGTAGTCGTTTTCGTTCTTGTTGGGGTTCTTGTCCGGCGCGGCATTGACGATATGCCCGACAGTCACACCGTTCGGACCCAGTTGATCCGAGAACTGCTTGGCGAAGTTGTCGATAAAGAACTCGTTAAGGCCCGGGATGAACTCCGCTGTCTTGCAGCCATGAAATTCGGCGAAGCATTCGGGGTGGAAGCGGCCGAAGTCGAGGTCGCTCAGCACTGCGGCCTTGGTGCCATCGTAAGTCTGATTGTAGAAATAGCCTACGCCAACCTTCGCCCGCCAGTTCGAGTACAGGCCTTCCATCGACTCTTCGATCATCCGGGCATCTTCGGCGGTCTGCGGCGGGGCGGTATCAATCCGATGACGCCGCAACGTCGTGTGCATGGTGCGCTGAATAAGGCCGGCTTCTATCGGTTGCGGCAGGGCTCGGGCGATATGGATCCCACCCTGATTGCCGTGCGAGACAATATCCAAGGACACAATCGAACCGACCGCGAAACCAGCGACGATGTCGCGGATCTTTTCGCCGCTTGTTGCCTTTTGAACGCTGACATTGTCGCCGGTGGCACCGTAGTGCCGACGGTAGTCCCTTTCGAGAGTGTTCGCCGCCGCGCGGAAAGTGTTGACATCGCTGAGCGAGAGCGCATCGCAATGCAGGATCAGATGGGTCTTGTTCATTGCAGTGATGCCGTTTGTGTCCCGCAGAGCGAATTGAACGCCGTTTCAGGCTGATGATTTCGCCGCTCAGTCAACTGGCACTCCCCACACGATGATGGAACTTTGGACGTAGGTCGGTCTGCCCCGCAAGGGGGGTGGGTCAGAACGCGGCGATGCCGGTCTGCGCCCGGCCCAGGATCAGGGCGTGGATGTCGTGGGTGCCCTCGTAGGTGTTCACCGCCTCCAGGTTCATAACATGGCGGATCACATGGTACTCGTCGGCGATGCCGTTGCCGCCGTGCATGTCGCGGGCGGTCCGGGCGATATCCAGGGCCTTGCCGCAATTGTTGCGCTTCATCAGGCTGATCGCCTCGGGGGCGGCGGTGCCGGCATCCTTCATCCGGCCGAGTTGCAGGGCGCCGTGCAGACCCAGCGCGATCTCGGTCTGCATGTCGGCCAGCTTCTTCTGGATCAGCTGGTTGGCGGCCAGCGGGCGGCCGAACATGATGCGGTCCAGCGTGTATTGCCGGGCCGCGTGCCAGCAGAACTCGGCCGCCCCCATCGCGCCCCAGGCGATGCCGTAGCGGGCGTTGTTCAGGCAGCCGAACGGCCCCTTCAGGCCATTGACGTTCGGCAGCAGGTTCTCCTCCGGCACGAAGACCTCGTCCATGACGATCTCGCCGGTGATCGAGGCGCGCAGGCTGAATTTGCCCTCGATCTTCGGCGCCGACAGCCCCTTCATGCCCTTATCGAGGACGAAGCCGCGGATGTCGCCGGAATCGTCCTTGGCCCAGACCACGAACACGTCGGCGATCGGCGAATTGGTGATCCACATCTTGCTGCCGGTCAGCACATAGCCGCCATCGATGCCTTTCGCACGGGTCTTCATCGCCGCCGGGTCCGAGCCGGCATCGGGCTCGGTCAGGCCGAAGCAGCCGACCCATTCGCCGGTCGCAAGCTTGGGCAGGTATTTCTCCCGCTGCGCCTCGGTGCCGTAGGCATGGATCGGGTGCATGACCAGTGAGGACTGCACCGACATCGCCGAGCGATAGCCGCTGTCCACCCGCTCCACCTCGCGGGCGATCAGGCCGTAGCAGACATAGTTCACCCCGGCGCAGCCATAGCCGTCGATGGTCGCGCCGAGAAAGCCGAGTTCGCCCATCTCGGTCATGATCTCGCGGTGGAAGACCTCGTGGCGGTTGGCCTCCAGCACCCGCGGCAGCAGCTTCTCCTGGCAATAGGCGTGGGCACTGTCGCGCACCATGCGCTCGTCCTCGGAAAGCCGGGATTCGAACAGCAGCGGGTCTTCCCACTGGAAGCTGACCCGCGGGTTTGTTTTGGTCTTGACGGCGGGCTGCGCCACGATGGCGTCCTCCATGAAGGCTTGGATCGGATTGGTGGCGAGAATACGCGCAGCCGCAGGCAGGGGCGAGTCCCGTCGCCGTCTCGATCGGTCGATATAGGCCGCGGGCGCCGGGGCCGCTAGGATGCGTCGATAGTCACCCTTGAACGCCGGAGACGAGACACCGATGCCGGAAACCATCTTGCTCGATCGCCCGGCCGA
>JABDIP010000413.1 GCA_013003675.1 Inquilinus sp. | reverse complement strand
TGATCTGTCCGGCATGGGAGGCGAGATGGGCGGTGCGCTGGGTCAGCAGCTCGGTCATGCCCCTTGGCCGCTCGATCAGCGGCACCAGCACCGCCGCGGGGCGCAACGGCGCCTCCGGCGCCATGTCGGGGTTGAGGTCGTGGTCGCCGCGCAAACTTCGACCGGAACTTGCCGGCTTGCGGTCCGGCCGCGGCAGGCGGCGGCGAAGCTCGGCCCGATCCACCTCTACCGCCGCTGATCCAGCGGAAAGAACCTGCCGCCACTCCATACACCCACCCGGTCGTCATGTTCGACGGCGCGATCGACCAACTGGTAATAGACCGGGCGGACGATCAGCGCCTCTAATCCTTCGCTGACCAGGATATAGGGGCGCGGCTCGCCGGTTTCAGGGTTGAAGGCGATACGCAGCGGATGATCGGTGCCGGCCTCGATCCGGTGATCGAGATTGCTGCGCAAGCCCAACCGCTGATCCGGCCCGCCGTCGCCGGCCGGGTCCTCGACGCTGAGCTCGACGGCGGTGAAGGGTGCGTCGTCGACCTCGATCCGGCCGCGCTCGGCCGGAGTGACCAGCCAGTAGTCGCCGGCATCGTCGCGGCGCAGCACGGAAGCGAACAGTTTGACCAGCGCCAGCCGCTCAATCGGCGAGCCGCGATAGAACCAGGTGCCGTCGGCGGCGATGCGGATATCGTAGCTTCGCGGCGCGTCGGACCGGGCGGAATCCCTTGCGGCGCGGAGCTTCTCCTCGATTCCGGCCCGGTCATTACCCATTTTCGCCATACTCTCGGGGTACGAGGTAAAAAAACGGAGACCAGCCTTGACCGACCTGACGACCAGCGCGCCGAACGACCGCGATACCTCCCGATCCGACGGTGTCGAGATCGCCGCCGATGTCGAACGCCTCGGCGAGAAGCTCGCGAAAGTCCGCGGCGCCATCGGCCGCATCATCTTCGGTCAACAGGAGGTCGTCGATCAAACCCTGATCACCCTTCTCGCCGGCGGCCACGTACTGTTGATCGGCGTACCCGGCCTGGCCAAGACCCGTCTCGTGGAGACCCTCGGCACCGTATTGGGGCTGGAGGATCGGCGCATCCAGTGTACCCCGGACCTGATGCCCTCGGACATATTGGGCTCGGAAATCCTCGAGGAGGGCGAGAGCGGCCGCCGCGACTTCCGCTTCCTGCCCGGTCCGGTGTTCTGCCAACTGCTGATGGCCGACGAGATCAACCGTGCCAGCCCGCGCACGCAGTCGGCGCTGCTGCAGGCGATGCAGGAGCACCGGGTATCGGTGGCCGGCCACTATCACGAACTGCCCAAGCCGTTCCACGTCCTGGCGACGCAGAACCCGTTGGAGCAGGAGGGCACCTATCCGCTGCCGGAAGCCCAGCTCGACCGCTTCCTGATGCAGATCGACGTCGGCTATCCCGACGACGAGTCGGAACGGCGGATGCTGATCGCCACCACCGGCGCCCATCTCGAGAAGCCGACCACGGTGCTGACCCCGGCCGATCTGCAATCGGCGCAGACCCTGGTACGCCAGGTGCCGGTCGGCGACAGCGTCGTCGCGGCGATCCTCAAGCTGGTGCGTAACGGCCGGCCCGACACCAGCGACCTGCCCGAGGTCCAACGCCATGTGGCCTGGGGACCGGGCCCGCGCGCCAGCCAGGCGCTGATGCTCGCCAGCCGCGCCCGGGCGCTGCTTGAAGGACGGCTGGCGCCGTCCGTCGACGACGTGCTGGCCCTGGCCGAACCGGTGCTGAAGCACCGCATGGCCTTGAATTTCGCCGCCCGCGCCGATGGCGTTACGATCCAGGATGTGATCCGCCGACTGACCGCGCCGCTCGCATAGATCGCCTAGAGGGTGACCGCCGCCGCTATGGATTCGGACCGCCAGACCACGCGGCAGCGCGCCGAGGCGCTTGTCAGCACGGTGCCGCCGCTGCTGGTCGCAGCCGAGCGGGTCGCCGCCACCGTCGCCCAGGGCGTGCACGGACGCCGCCGGGTCGGCACCGGCGAGAGCTTCTGGCAGTTCCGCCAGTACCAGCAGGGCGACCCGATCCAGCGCATCGACTGGCGCCAGACCGCCAAGACCGACACGGTCTATATCCGCGAACTGGAATGGGAGGCGGCGCAGACCATCTGGCTGTGGCGCGACGCCTCGCCCTCGATGGATTACCGGTCGCGGCGCGATCTGCCGTCGAAGCGCGAGCGGGCGGAGATCCTGCTGCTGGCCCTGGCGATCCTGCTCAGCCGCGGCGGCGAGCGCATGGCGCTGCTCGGCGGCGGCCATATGGCGACCACCGGACAGGTCGCCGTCAATCGCATCCTGCAGGCCTTCGAGAGCAGCGCCGACACGACCGGCACCGATGCCGACGGGCTGCCCGGCAGCGAGGACGTGCCGCGCCATGGCGAACTGGTGATGATCGGCGATCTGCTGAGCCCGCTCGAGGCCATCGACAAGATGGTCGGCCGCTACGTCAATCGCGGCGTGCGCGGCCACATGCTGCAGATCCTCGACTCCACCGAGGTGACCCTGCCATTCGGCGGCCGGGTGCGCTTCGCCGGTTTCGAGGGCGAGCGGGAGACCCTGATCCCCCGCGTCGAGTCGATCCGCGAGGCCTATCTCGACCGCCTGCAGGCGCAACAGGACGGGCTGCGCGCCCTGTGCCGCAGCGCCGGCTGGACCTTCTCCACCCATTGCACCGACAATTCGCCGCAGACGGCACTGCTGTCGCTTTACGCCGCGCTGTCGCAGGAGCCGGTCGACCAGCCGGACGCCCGCGTCCCGGCGGCCGGAGGATGACCCGGCCATGCTGACGCTCGGACCGCTCGTCTTCGCCACGCCCTGGCTGCTGCTCGCCCTCGGCATCCTGCCGCTGATCTATTGGCTGCTGCGGGTGACGCCGCCGGCACCGCGGCTGTTGCGTTTCCCGGCGATACGCCTGCTCTACGACCTGACCGCCCGCGAGGAGACCCCGGACCGCACGCCCTGGTGGCTGTTGCTGATGCGGTTGGCGCTGGCGGCGATGATCATCCTCGCCCTGGCCCGCCCGCTGCTCAATCCCGGCGCCGATCTGCCGGGCAGCGGACCGGTGCTGCTGGTGGTCGACAATGGCTGGGCCGCGGCACGCGACTGGCCGGCCCGCCGCCGGCAGCTCGAACAGGTGATCGACCGCGCCGACCGCGAGGGGCGGCGGCTGATCGTGCTGCCCACCGCCGCACGGGTGCCGGGCGAAAGGCCCGAGCCGAGCGGCCTGTTGCGCCCGGCCGAGGCGCGCGGGCTGATGGAGACCCTGACGCCGGTGCCGTGGCCGACCGACCGCGGCGCGGCGCTGGCCGCCTTGCGGGATCTGCGACTGGAAGGCTCGGCGCACGCCGTGTGGCTGACCGACGGGCTGGACGACGACGCCGTCGTTCCGCTGGCCCAGCGGCTGCAGCGCCTGGGCAGCGCCGAGATCGTGCTGCCGAGCGCGGCGCAGTCGCCGCATCTGCTGCACCCGCCGGCCGCCGCCGGCGCCGAGCTGATCGCCCGGATCCGCCGCGTCGAGGGGCTGGACGGACCGACCGGGCCGGTTTGGCTGCGGGTCACCGCCGGCGACGGCCGCCTGCTCCACCGCCAGCAGATCGCCTTCGAGGCCGGCGAGACCGTCGCCGAGGCACCGATCGACCTGCCGGTCGAGCTGCGCAACCAGGCGATCCGGCTGGAAATCGAGGGCGAGACCACCGCCGGCGCTGTCGCCCTGCTCGACGAACGCTGGCGACGGCGGCCGGTCGGCCTGATCGGCGCCGGCGCGGAGCGCGCGCCGCAGCCGCTGCTGACCGAGATGCACTATCTTGGCCGCGCCCTGGAACCCTATAGCGAGGTGCGCCTCGGCGAGGTGCTGGACCTGCTGGAGAGCCGTGTCGCCGTCATGGTGCTGCCGGATACCGGCGGGCTGACAACCGAGGACCGGACGGCGATCGACGACTGGATCGCCGAGGGCGGCGTGCTGGTCCGGTTCGCCGGGCCGCTGCTCGCCGCCAACCCGGACCCGCTGGTGCCGGTCCGGCTGCGCTATGGCGACCGGGTGCTGACCGGCACGCTCTCCTGGACCGAGCCGATGCCGTTGGCGACCTTCGACGAGGACAGCCCGTTCCACGGCTTGGCCGTGCCGCCGGAGGTGCTGATCGAGCGCCAGGTGCTGGCCGAACCCTCGCTCGACCTGGCCGGCAAGACCTGGGCCCGGCTGGCCGACGGGACGCCGCTGGTGACCGCCGAGCGGCGCGGCCCGGACGGGCGCGGCGGCTGGCTGGTCCTGGTCCACACGACGGCCGGCCCGGAATGGTCGAACCTGCCGATCTCCGGCCTGTTCGTCGACATGTTGCGGCGCATCGTCGCGATGAGCGAGGGCATCGCCGGCGACGGCGGCACCCGGACCCTGAAACCGCTGCTGCTGCTCGACGGCCTGGGCCGGCTGGTGGCGCCGGGCGCGACCGCCGTGCCGATCCAGGCCGGCGGCCTGGCCGAGGCACGGGTCGGGCCGGAGCATCCGCCCGGCTTCTACGGCACCGAAGAGGCGCGCCGGGCGCTGAATCTGGGCGGCAGCGTCGAGACGATGCGGCGGCTGCAGGACCTGCCCGGCGGCGTCGCGGTGAGCGACTACGCGCCGCGCGGCGAGATCGACCTGATGCCCTGGCTGCTGGCGGTCGCGCTGGCGGTCGCCGTGCTCGACATGGCGATCGCCATGGCGCTGCGCGGCCTGTTCGCGGTACCGGTCCGGCGCGCCGCCGGCACCGCGGCGATCGTCGTCGTGGCGCTGGCCGGCGGGCTGTTCCCGGCGCCGGCGGCACGCGCCCAGATGGGCGACGAGATGGCCATCGAGGCCGCCAACGGCACCTATCTCGCCTATGTGGTGACCGGCCTGCGCCAGGTCGACGAGGTCAGCCAGGCCGGGCTCGACGGGCTGAGCGCGGTGCTGTTCGCCCGCACCGCGGTCGAGGCGGAGGGGGCGATCGGCGTCGATGTGGCGGTCGACGAGTTGGCCTTCTTCCCGCTGCTCTACTGGCCGGTGCTGCCGGAGCAGGCGGCGTTGTCGGAGGCGACGATCGACCGGCTGAACGACTATCTGCGCAATGGCGGCACCATCCTGTTCGACACCCGCGACCAGGCGCTGGGGGGCGGCACCAGCGGTCCCGGCGCCCAGCGCCTGCGCACCCTGACCGAAGGGCTGGACATCCCGCCCCTGGAGCCGGTGCCGCCGGATCACGTGCTGACCAAGGCGTTCTACCTGATGCAGGATTTCCCCGGCCGCTATGCCGGCGGGCCGCTCTGGGTGGAGAACGCGCGGGAGCGGGTGAATGACGGCGTCTCGTCGGTGATCATCGGCGCCAACGATTGGGCCAGCGCCTGGGCGGTCAGCGCCTCCGGCGCGCCGTCCTTCCCGGTGGTGCCGGGCGGCGAGCAGCAGCGGGAGATGGCCTATCGCTTCGGCGTCAACCTGGTGATGTATACGCTGACCGGCAACTACAAGGCCGACCAGGTGCACGTGCCCGCCATCCTGGAGCGGCTCGGACAATGATTGAATCCGCCTCGATCGCCTTCGCGCCGATGCTGCCCTGGGGAGTATTGGGGCCGCTCTTCGGCGCCGCCCTGTTGATCCTGCTGGTCGGCATGGTGCGCCGGGCGCGCGGCCTTGGCTGGCGGTTGCTGGTGATGGCCGGTCTGGCGGCGGCGCTGACCAATCCGTCACTGGTCCAGGAGGAGCGCGAGCCGATCGCCGACGTGGCGGTGGTCGTTATCGACGAATCCCCGAGCCAGGCGATCGGTACCCGCGGCGGCCGCGCCGACCGGGCGCTCGACGAATTGACCGCCGCCCTCGGCACCCTCGAGAACCTCGATTTGCGCATCGTGCGCACCGGCATCGAATCGAACCGCCAACTCGGCGAGACCCGGCTGTTCGAGACGCTCGACAACGCCCTGGCCGACGTGCCGCGGCACCGGGTCGCCGGCACCATCCTGCTGACCGACGGACAGGTCCACGATGTGCCCGAGACGCTCGATGCGCTGCAGGCGATGGGACCGATCCATACGCTGCTGACCGGCGACCGCGACGAGGCCGACCGCCGGCTGGTGGTGACCCAGGCGCCGGCCTTCGGGCTGGTCGGCCGCGACATCGTCGCCACGGTGCGGGTCGACGACCTGCCGAACCGCGGCGGCAGTGGCCTGGTGACGGTGACCGCCAGCCAGGACGGCGGCACGCCGCAGGCGTTCCAGGTCCCGGTCGGACAGGATTACGACCTGACCTTCATGCTCGAGCATGGCGGCCCGACGGTGATCGAGATGGAGGTCGTCGCCGCCCCGCAGGAGTTGACGCTGGCCAACAACCGCGCCGCGATCGTCGTCAACGGCGTGCGCGACCGGCTCCGCGTGCTGCTGGTCTCCGGCGAACCGCATCCCGGCGAGCGCACCTGGCGCAACATCCTGAAATCCGACCCCAGTGTCGATCTGGTGCATTTCACCATCCTGCGGCCACCGGAGAAGCAGGACGGCACGCCGATCAGCGAACTGTCGCTGATCTCGTTCCCGATCCGCGAGTTGTTCGAACTCAGGCTCGGCGAATTCGACCTGATCATCTTCGACCGCTATCGCCGGCGTGGCGTGCTGCCCAACCTCTATCTCAGCAACATCGCCAACTACGTCGAGACCGGCGGTGCCTTTCTGGAGGCGAGCGGACCGCAATTCGCCGCCGGTTTCAGCCTGTACCGCACGCCGCTCGGCACCGTGCTGCCGGGCGAGCCGACCGGGCAGGTGTTCGAGGAGGGCTATCGGCCCGACATCACCGATCTCGGCCTGCGCCACCCGGTCACCGCCGATCTGCGCGAGGCCTATCGCGACTCGGTCGGGCTGACCGGCACCCGGCCCGGCGCCGAGGCGGTCGGCTGGGGACGCTGGTTCAGGATGGTGGACGTGGTGCCGACCAGCGGCGCCACGGTGATGGAAGGGTCCTCCGCCCGCCCGCTGTTGATCCTCGACCGGGTCGGCGAAGGCCGCGTCGCGCAGTTAATGAGCGACCACATGTGGCTGTGGTCGCGCGGCTACGAGGGCGGCGGCCCGCAATCGGAATTGCTGCGCCGGCTCGCCCATTGGCTGATGAAGGAGCCGGAGCTGGAGGAGGAGGATTTGCGCGCCAGCGTCGACGACCGGCAGATCCGCATCGAACGGCGCAGCCTGGAGCGCGACGTCGGCGAGGTGCGGGTGACCACGCCCTCCGGCGCCACCGAGACGGTCGCGCTGGGCCCCGAGGCGCCCGGCCGCACGGTCGCCGACTACATCGCCGGGGAGCCGGGCATCTTCCGCATCGAGGATGGCGAGCACACCGCCCTCGCCGTCGTCGGCCGTCTGAACCCACCGGAACTGTCCGATGTGCGCACGACCGGCGAGCATCTGGCCCCGGTGACCGACGGGACCGGCGGCGGCCAGTTCTGGCTGGCGGAGGACGGCGTGCCGGCGGTCCGCCAGGTCCGGCCGGAGCGCGACGCCGCCGGGCGCAACTGGATCGGGCTGCGCGCCAATGGCGATTATCTGGTGACCGGCGCCCGCGAGGCATCGCTGCTGCCGCCGGCGGCGGTCCTGCTGCTGGCGATCGGCGGCCTGATGGCCGCCTGGCGGCGGGAAGGCCGCTAGCCGACCCGGCGACAGCGCAGCAGATAGTTCCGGTTGATGCGAAAGCGGCGGCGGCGGTGCGGGCTGAACAGCCGCCGCGAATCGATCACGGTCGCATCGAACCCGACCTCCGCGAGCCGGGCCGACAGGTCGGCGCCATAGATCCGAAAGTGGAAGGGATGGCCGAACCGCGCCATGCGCTCGGCCGGGTCGTCGATGTCGGCCCCCTCCTCCGTCCGCGGCCGCCGGGGATCGTAGGGCACCATCACGACCGCCCAGCCGCCCGGCTGCACGACCCTGGCAAGCTCGGCCATCGCCGCGCGGTCGTCGCGGATATGCTCCAGCACGTGCGAGGTCAGCAGCACGTCGAAGTCGCCGTCGGCGAATGGCAGGTCGATCAGGTCGGCCTGGACGTCCGCCGCCGGGTTGTAGCGGTCGACGCTGCGATAACGCAGATTGGGCCGGGCCCGAAGCCGCGCCTCGAAGCAACTCTCCGGGGCGGTGTGCAGAACCCGGTGACGAGCCCGCAACAGATCGGTGTGCTGACCCAGATAGAGCCACAACATGCGATGTCGCTCGACCGAGCCGCAGCCGGGACACTGCGCATTGCGGCGGCCGGCCAAACCGAATCGCAGGAATCGCGCCGCGCGCTGCCCGCAGATCGGACATTCCAATACACCGGGGGCACCGGCACGCCGGGCCGGACCGCGATAGAGGCGCTCCTGCCGGTAGAGGGCCGCTTCGTCGAGGGTGCCGCCTTCGATCGTGGCGAGCAGCCTGTCGAGCCCGTGCAACATCAGATGTACCCCGGGGAATCGCGCGCCGGCCGGGCGCGGCGGGCGGCGGTGCGAGATTGGCTGGGGCGGCAGGGATCGAACCTGCGAATGGCGGTACCAAAAACCGCTGCCTTACCACTTGGCTACGCCCCAGCGGACGGGCGGCGCACCATACTCAGTTCGATTGCGGGCCGCAACATGGCCGAGACGGGCGACTTGCGGCCATACTGCCGCCATTGCAGTCTCATTGAAGACACAATAAAAGCCGATACGGGGCTGAAAGAACGCCGGATACCGCGCCCATGCATGGAGTAAAGGGATGATCGGGACCCCGCCGGAACGACCGGAGCAGGGGAACCGGACCGATGCCGACTCGGCCGATGCCGAGGCGGATGTTTCCGCTGACGATTTCGCCGCCGCGCTTAAACTGATCGTCACGCGCCTGGAAGACCAGGACGGTGACGGCGACAAGTCTGGCGAGCGGGCGCCGACGACCGAGCAGGATGCCCCCCCGATTCCGCCGAGGGGGACGGTGAACCACGCCCCGCGACCGAAGCCGGAAGACAGCCTGTGGGACTCGCCGCCGTCCAGCGACCTGGGCAAGCAGCCGCTCGACTGGTCGGCCGAGGAACCGCTCGACGGGCCCGCCCCGCTTCGGCCCGAGCCGCAGCCGGTATCAGAGCCGCCGGCAACCGACGAAGCCGCCGCCCGCGAACCGCGCGACGCCCTGCTCGGCGGCGACGATCCGCTGTTTGCCGAAAAGCCGAGCCAGAATGCCCGTTCCGGCGGCGATACGGATGCGCTGTTCGGCAAGCCCACGACATCCGCCGAGCCGCCGCCGCGCGAGGAGCCGGAGGCAAAACCGACAATCGGACCGGCCTTCTCCGATTTCGAAGTTCCGCCGCCCCGGGAGCGGGCTCCCGAACCGACAGCAACCGAGTCGCCGCCCCGGGCCGAGAACACACCGGTCTTCGACGACGGTCTTTCGCAGACGGAGCCCGCCGCCCCGCCCCGTGA
>JABDIP010000376.1 GCA_013003675.1 Inquilinus sp. | reverse complement strand
GGCGACGGGTGACGCGCGAGCGGCGAAGCGGACTTATGTCCCGCTGGTTGGACCTACGACGGCGGCGCGCGCGTCAGTGGATTTGGACAAATTGTCTGGTCAAGGCGACCGACCTGTTTCTAACGTCGAACCTGGGGCGGCGAATAACCGCGTCAACCGATCTCGCCCCGGAGCGGCAATCTACCGGCGGCACCCAATCGACTCAACTGCCGGTTTGCCGCACCGGTTCTCCGCCGGCAACGCCGCGCCTTTCCCCGAGACAGGATCGACCCCATGACAGACCAGACCGCCCCGGCCGACGAGAAGCGGGTCGTCACCGCCGCGCTGCTGATCATCGGCAACGAGATCCTGTCCGGCCGCACGCACGACGCCAATTTGCCCTATGTCGCGGAGAAGCTGGGCGCGCGCGGCATCCGCCTGGCCGAGGCGCGGGTGGTGGCCGATGACGAGGCGGAGATCGTCGCCGCGGTGAACGCGCTGCGCGCCCGCTACGACCATCTGTTCACCACCGGCGGCATCGGCCCGACCCATGACGACATCACCGCCCAATGCGTCGCCAAGGCGTTCGGCGTGGCGATCGAGCGCAACGCCGAGGCGGTCGCCCTGCTCGAGCGTCACTACCCGCCGGGCCAGCTCAACGAGGCGCGGCTGCGCATGGCGACGATCCCGGCCGGGGCGACGCTGATCGACAACCCGGTCAGCAAGGCGCCCGGATTCCGCATGGGCAACGTCTTTGTCATGGCCGGGGTGCCGAAGATCATGCAGGCCATGCTCGACGGCCTCTTGCCCGGGCTGACCGGCGGCCCGCCAGTGCTGTCGCGCAGCATTGCCGCATCGGTGGCGGAGGGCACGCTGGCCGGGCCGCTGGCCGAGATCCAGGCCCGCCATCCGGCGGTCGAGATCGGCAGCTACCCGTATTTCCGCGCCGGCGCCTTCGGCGTCAGCATCGTCCTGCGCGGCACCGATCCGGCGCCGCTGGACGCGGCGGCGGCCGAGGTCGCGGCGGCGATGCGCGCGCTCGGCGCCGAGCCGATCGAATAGCCGGTCAGTTCAGCCGGAACGGCCCGAAAAGCTCGTAGATCCCGGCCAGGGCGAGGACGACGCCGAGCCAGATCGCGATGTAGACCGGCACGCTGGTATTGCCGCGCAGCCGCCGGAAGGCGCCCGGCGCCACGATCGCCAGCGCGCTCGCCAGCAGCAGGATGCCGAACCAGTTGGTGTCGCCCATCATGCGGCAGTGATAGGCGATGGCGCGCCGCCCGGCAATCCGCGCGGGCGCGCCTTGCGCCGCTTGCCGGCCCGGCGGGCCTTCTTTACCGTCCGCCGGCAAGGCCCCCTTGGCGGAATGGTAGACGCAGCAGACTTAAAATCCTGGCGTGCAGGGCGGAAAAGCTATACGTAACAAGGAGTTATACTGAAGAGACCACTTCTGGACCCGAAATAGGCCCGACGGCGCCCGGGGCGGGCGTGGCGGAATTGGTAGACGCAAGCGACTTAAAATCGCTTGGGCTTGTCCCGTGCCGGTTCGAGTCCGGCCGCCCGCACCAGTGCATCAAGCCGTATCGCGAGTTACTTGAGCGCCCAAGTACCTTTTGGTGTGGAAGCTGCGGGAGCCATTCGTCCCTGCCTTCGCAGCTCGTAGGCAGCCCACCGCATGTCATATTGCCAAGTATACAGGAACTTTCCCGATGAGTGGATTTCATGCTCGTGCCTGGCCCAAATCTCTTTTGCCAAGTAAAGAATGGTGGCTTCGCCGCCCGCATCCTCCAATGCCTGGCATAGCCATTCCATCATGTCCAATCGTGTTGCCAATTACGCCCCCCGATTCGTGTCACTGATCTTACGACCCGTTGTTTCTACATGTTTGAAGTTTGCCGGAGCGAGTAGTCAAGGATCTGGTTTCAACGAATCGCAATCGGCTATGTACGAGCAGCTCTGCACAAGATATGGTGTGGCAAGGTGCGTCTGGCGCAAGATAGAGAGAGAATATGGCACACTGGGGCGAACACTACGAGATCAAGATACCTGAGAAGTCTCGCCCCGGGCGCCGCGTCTCCAAACCGATCTACGCAACTGAACTAGGCGCGATGTACTGCGGTTTGGCCGAGAAGGTCCTCAAGAGCCAACCGCTGAAGTGCCTGCATGGCCAGGCGCAGCTGGTCTTTACCTCACCCCCGTTTCCGCTGAACACCAAGAAGCGATACGGGAACCTGCAAGGGAAACAGTACATCAAATGGTTTGCTAGCTTCGCTCCTCTGCTCAAAAAGTTCCTCGCGCCGAACGGCTCCATCGTCATCGAGATAGGCAACGCCTGGGAGCCAGGGCGGCCCGTCATGTCCACTACGGTGCTACAGGCATTCTTGCGGTTCCTCGAGAAGGGCGGGTTGCACCTTTGCCAGGAGTTCGTCTGGTACAACTCGGCGCGTCTACCGTCGCCAATCGAGTGGGTCAACAAGGAGCGCATCAGGGTCAAGGATGCCTTCACTCGTATCTGGTGGATGTCGCCGACCGACCGACCGAAGGCAGACAACCGGCGGATCCTCCGCGAGTATAGCCCAAGCATGAAGCGGCTGATCGAGACAGGGAAATACAACGCTGGCCTGCGGCCCGCGCAGTACTACATTGGCGAGGAGAGCTTCAAGACAGACAACAACGGGGCGATCCCGCCGAACGTCGGCGACGTGGACGGTGTGCCCTCGATCGATCGGATCGTCACGCCAAAGGACTTTGCGGAGGCCACGAACCTCCTGAAGGCGGCGAACACGGGGTCGCGTGACGCCTACCGAGAGTTCTGCGTAGACCGCGGCGCGACGATCCACCCGGCGCGCATGCCGAAGTCGCTGGTGGAGTTCTTCCTCAAGTTCCTGACGGACAAGGGCGATCTTATCCTCGATCCATTTGGTGGTAGCAACACCACGGGAGCGATCGCCGAGGATATGGGACGGCGCTGGGCATCAGTTGAGGCGGAGTGGGCATACGCCGCCCACTCCATAGGGCGCTTCGACCCCGAGAGGATCGTGGAGGTTGACAGTGACCTCTCGATTGTCGAAGTCGAGCGGAAAGATGAGGTGGCGCTCGACGACGATCAGGCAACGGCGGCATCTTCATCGTCGGCCGACATGCCGCTTTTTACCTCCTGACCCGCGACCATCGCTGCGACCACCGCGTGCCGGCATCGTTCTTGACGGGCAATCTCATCTTGGACCTGCTGGGGCACGTCACCAACGTCGCTCTCCTCCGTGTCCTGGTTCATTAGCAGCGAGTGCACGGCAAGCCACATCTCGTACCGGGTCCGAAACGAATTAGCCATCGCCTCGTTCTGCATCTCGAAGCGCCTGCGCTCGGTGGCGAAGCGGGGGAAGGACTCTGAGTAGTAGACGTGTAGTTTCCCTTTGTTCATCATAAAGTTGCTGGCGTGTCGGCCAACGTCGGTGTCGTCGGAGTCTTCGCAGATGACATATTCCCAGTCGTCGTCCTCGGGGCCGGACACGGGTATGACCTCGAAGTCGGGGAAAGAACTCTTGCGCTCCTGCTCCTTCGGCTCGGGCCGCTCAACGATCGAGTAGTCCCGCTCGTCACTAAGCGCCGGGAGACCCTTCCGGTATAATTCAATGCGGATCGATCCGACTGCGCCGACGACAACGCTCTCCGTGCACTCCACGCCAATGCGCATGCGTCCGCCCTTCAAGGGGCTGGTGCCGAACACCTTGAGCTCGTCGCCGACCGCTATGTTGATGCGCGACTTCTCGGAGTCATCCGCGTCGTGGTAGTCGGAGTTGGCATCGGTCTCGACCCGGAGGTAGCGGCGCTGGCCCGCGTAGAAGGGGACCTCGTTGTCCTGGTCCCAGACGATTTTGATGTATGTGGGCGGCTCGCTCGGGGTGATCGGCAGTGGCTTGACGCGTGGCTGCTTTGGTTTGACCTCACCGTCGCCGTCCTTAGCGTCCTTTGTGCCGCCTACCTCCTGTAACGCAGCGCCAGCGAGCCGAAGCAGCCGGGCCACTTGGCGTCTCATCTGCCGCTGCGCCGTTTCATCCCGCTCCTTCAGGC
>JABDIP010000373.1 GCA_013003675.1 Inquilinus sp. | reverse complement strand
CACGAACTCTCCGGCGTCGGCGGCAATCTGCAGGATCATCTGCAGGTCCGGCTGGTCTACAAGGTGACCGGGGCGGAAACGCTAAACCGTCGCGCCAACAGCCGGATCGGCCGGGCGCTGATGGGGGCGGAGTATTTCCTGTTCCGCCGCGGGCCACTGACCATGGCGCCCAGCCAGCTCGGCGCCTTTGCGCGCAGCGATCCGGCGGTCGAGACGCCGAATCTGGAATACCACGTGCAACCCCTGTCAACCGACAAGTTGGGTGACGCGCTGCATCCCTTCTCCGCCTTCACCGCCTCCGTCTGCAATCTGCGGCCCGAGAGCCGCGGCGCGGTGACGATCAAGGGCGCCGACCCGCTGGCGGCGCCGGCGATCCGGCCGAACTATCTGTCCGCGGCCGCCGACCGCCGGGTTGCCGGCGACGCCATTCGCCTGACCCGCCGCATCTGCGCCGCGCCGGCCCTGGCCCGCTTCAACCCCGAGGAGTTCCGCCCGGGACCGGAGATCGACGGCGACGAGGCGCTGGCCCGCGCCGCCGGCGACATCGGCACGACCATTTTCCACCCGGTCGGCACCTGCAGGATGGGCCAGGACGACACGGCGGTGGTCGATGCCCGCCTGCGCGTCCACGGCGTCGAGGGGCTGCGCGTCGTCGATGCCTCGATCATGCCGACCATCACCTCGGGCAACACCAACGCGCCGACCATCATGATCGCCGAGAAGGCGGCCGACATGATCCGCGAGGACCGACGGACCCGATAGGCTTGGTGTCTAGCCGTTCGGCGGGAGTTCGGCAGGCGGACGATTGCCCGGCACGGCCAGGCGGATCACGCCCTTCACCGGCGCCGTCGGGTCGACCGGCTTGCCCTTGCGGAGGATGGCGATGCGGCCGGCGCGGGCGAGGTGCAGCGCCTGCTGGCGGGCGGCGTGCAAATAGCGGCGCCAGAGGTCCGGCGGATCGCCGCGCTTGGCCCGGCTCTCGGCATAGGCGCGGGCGGCGTCTTCGGGGGTGATCGACTTGGCCGCGCCGCGCTCGGCGAGCAGGCGGAGGATGGTTTCGGCCAGCGGGTCGAGGGTGTCTGTTGTCGGGTCCGTGTTCATCGCGACCGCATAGCACGCCGCGCGGTCCGCCGCCACGGGCCCGGCGCCGGGACTTTTTCAAGAATGTCTTGAAGAAGTCGGCGGGCGTCGACCCGATGGAAAAAGGGGCCGCCCCGGGCGGCCCTCACCCTACCGGAACGGCGTTCCGCGATCAGCCGCGCAGGCGGTGCACCAATCGCCAACCGACCGTCAACAGCGCCGCCGCCAGGGCCAGTTTCAGCACCGCTCCGGGGATGAACGGAAGCAAGCCGCCATCGATCGCCCGCTCGATGCCAACGATAGTCGACAGCCAGACGACACCGGTCACGAACGGCACCACTGTCGCCATCCCCAGGCCGAGCAGCAGGCGCGGCAGGTCGCGGTCCCAGCCACGCTCGGCCAGCCAGCCGATAAGCGCCGCCGCCAGCACGAAACCGACCAGATAGCCGGCGGTCGGTCCGGCAAGATAGGCCGGCCCGGCGGTCGCCCCGGCGAACACCGGCAGGCCGGCGGCACCTTCGGCCAGATAGGCGAGCACGGTCGCCCCGCCCAGCCGCCAGCCATAGGCGGCGCCGATCATCAGCACGGCCCAGGTCTGCATGGTCATCGGCACCGGCCAGAACGGCACCTGGGTCTTGGCGCAGACCGTCAGCAAGGCGGTACCCGCCACGACCAGCAGGACGGAACGAGCGAGTCGCGCTACTCCCTCGGCCGGCCAAAGGGTGGCGATCAGGGAAGCGCTGGTCGGCTGCATGCGGGAATTCCTCTCTTCGGGACAGGCGGTATCTTGGCGGAGGTATAGCCGACCGCCCTGCCTAGGTAAATCGGTTGGAGCGCGGGAAGCCGGCCGGCGGCAGGCGCCCGGCCTGGGCCCTCTTGCCAAGCCATGGCGTGAGGTCGGTCTCGGTCCGGACCCGCTCGCCGAGGCGCCAGGATAACCCGTCGGCGAGGCTGAATACGGTGAGGTCCGACAACCCGCCCCCCTTGTAGCGTTGCAGGATGACGCCGCGGCCGCGGGTCATCTCCGGAATCTCGTCGAGCGGGAAACAGAGCAGTTTGCGGTTGTCGCCGATCGTCGCGACGGTGTCGCCGGAGATGCGGAGGCAGGTCTTCGCCTCGGCCCCGGGGCCGAGGTTCAGCACCTGCCGTCCGGCGCGGGTCTGCGCCGACACCTCGGCCTCGCGGACGACGAAGCCGCGGCCGTCGCTGGCGGCGATCAGCAGCCGTCCCTCCGGATCGAAGCGCAGCAGGGCCACCGCATCGGCCTCATTGCCGAGATCGGCAATCAGCCGCAGCGGCTCGCCGAAACCGCGCCCGCGCGGCAGCTTATCGGCCGCCAGCGTGAAGAAGCGGCCATTGGTGGCGAACAGCAGCAACCGATCGGTGGTCTCCGCGTGCAGCAGGAACCGTTCGCGGTCGCCTTCCTTGTACTTCACGTCCGCGGTATCGGTGACGTGGCCGCGGACGCTGCGGATCCAACCCTTTTGCGACAGGAAGACCGTGATCGGCTCGCGCTCGATGAAGGCCTCCAGCGGCACCACCATCGCCGTCGGTACGTCGCCGATCGTCGTGCGGCGGCGGCCGATCCCGGTTTTCTGGCCGAAGCGCTCCTTGATATCGCCGATCTGCGCCGCCAGCGCCGCCCGCTGCTCGCCCTCGTCCTTAACCAGCCGGCGCAGCGCCGTCCGCTCCTTGGCCAGCGCCTTGTGCTCCTTGCGGATCTCGATCTCTTCCAGCTTGCGCAGGGACCGCAGGCGCATGTTCAGCACCGCGTCGGCCTGGACCTCGGAGAGGTCGAAGGCGCGCATCAATTCCGCCTTGGGATCGTCGGTCTCGCGGACGATCCGGATCACCTCGTCGAGGTTCAGATAGACGGCGAGGAAGCCGTCCAGCACCTCGAGCCGGTGGTCGATCTTGTCCAACCGATGTTTGGTGCGCCGCAGCAGGACGATCTTGCGGTGGGCGAGGAAGGCGGCCAGCGCCTCCTTCAGCGTCATCACCTTGGGCACGCCATCGGCATCGAGGACGTTGAGGTTGAGCCCGACCCGCACTTCCAGATCGCTGTGCCGGAAAAGCTGCTCCACCAGCACGGCGGCGTCGACATTGCGGCTCTTCGGCTCCAGCACCAGCCGGATATCCTCCGCCGATTCATCGCGGATGTCGGCCAGTAGCGGCAGCTTTCGGGTGGTCAGGAGATCGGCCAGCTTCTCGATCAGGCGCGATTTCTGCACCTGATACGGCATCTCGGTGACGATGATCTGGTACTGCCCCTGCGCCAGCTTCTCCACCTCCCAGCGGGCGCGCAGGCGGAAGGCGCCGCGGCCGCTGCGGTAAGCATCGAGGATCGCTTCGCGCGTCTCGACCAGCTCGCCGCCGGTGGGGAAATCGGGACCGGGCACGAAGCGCAGCAGCGCCTCGATTTCGGCCTCCGGCTTGTCCAGCAGATGCAGTAGCGCGTCGCACAACTCACCGGCATTGTGCGGCGGGATCGAGGTCGCCATGCCGACGGCAATGCCCTGGGCGCCATTGGCCAGCAGGTTCGGGAAGCTGCCCGGCAGCACCACCGGCTCGCTGCCCTGGCCGTCATAGGTGGCCCGGAAGTCGACCGCGTCCTCGTCGATGCCCTCCAGCAGCGCCCAGGCGATTTCGGTCAGCCGCGCCTCGGTGTAGCGCATGGCGGCGGCGTTATCGCCGTCGATATTGCCGAAATTCCCCTG
>JABDIP010000340.1 GCA_013003675.1 Inquilinus sp. | reverse complement strand
GCAGGCGTCGAACGATCCGTTCAGCAGCCGCTTGGTGCGCCCATAGGCGGCGGTCGGCCCTTGCGCCAGCCGCGCCGCCAGGCGCTCGGTCTCGCCGGCAAGGTCGGCGGCCGGGACGACGCGGTTGATCAGGCCGATCGCCGCCGCCTGCTCGGCCCCGAAACGGTCGCCCAGCAGGGCGATCTCCATCGCCCGCTTCATGCCGACGGCGCGCGGCAGGTGAAAGGTCGAGCCGCCATCCGGGCTGGTGCCGATATGGCAGTAGGCGAGCGTGAAGACGGTGTCGTCGGTGGCCAGGGCCAGATCGGCGGCGAGCGCCAGGCTGAGGCCGAAACCGGCCGCCGCTCCGTGCACGGCGGCGATCACCGGTTTCTCCATGCGGCGGATGGCGACGACCGAGGCGTGGACCTGGCCGATCATCCCCTCGAACTTCGCCTGCCGCGCCGCCGGCTCGAGCGTCTCCAGCGCCCGCGCGAAGACCCGGATGTCGCCGCCGGCCATGAAGCTGTCGCCGGCCCCGCGCAGCACGACGCAACGCACGCTCTCGTCATGCTCCAGCCGGATCATCGCATCGTGCAGCGCGCCGATCATTGCCTCGTCGAGGGCATTGAGGGCGTCGGGCCGGTTCAGGGTGACCGTGGCGACCGCCCCGGCGGTCTCCAGCAGCACGGTGTCGTTCGTGTCGCTCATCGCTGTCAGCCCTGGTAGCCCGGCGGGGCCGGCTGGTCGTCAAGGAAGAAATCGGGCAGCAGCGCCGCCCCCGGCTTCACCGCATAGGCGGAGAGGTCGGTGATCCCCTCCTCGGCCAGGACCGCGTCGTCGATGAAGAAATTGCCGGTATGACCGCGCGCCGGCCGGGTCAGGATGGCGTGGGCGGCATCGGCGACGATCTCCGGCTTGCGGCAATTGTCGGACTTGACGCCGGGAATCATCGCCAGGGCGGCGGTCGCGATCACCGTGCGCGGCCACAGCGCGTTCACCGCCACGCCCTGTTCGGCGAATTCCGCCGCCATGCCGAGCACGCACATGCTCATGCCGTACTTCGCCATGGTGTAGGCGGTGTGGTTCTTGAACCAGCGCGGCCGCAGGCTCAACGGCGGCGACAGATTGAGGATGTGCGGGTTCTCCGCCTTCAGCAGATGCGGCAGGCAGGCCTGGCTGACGCAGAAGGTGCCGCGGGCATTGACCTGGTGCATCAGATCGAACCGCTTCATCGGCGTGTCCAGCGTGCCGGTCAGGCTGATCGCGCTGGCGTTGTTGACGCAGATGTCGATGCCGCCGAAGGCCGCCACCGTCTCCGCCACCGCCTTGGCGACCCGCTCCTCGTCGCGGATGTCGACCTCGAGCGGCAGGGCCTGGCCGCCGGCGCCAGCGATCTCCCCCGCCGCGGTGTGGATGGTGCCCGGCAGCTTGGGGTGCGGCTCGGCCGATTTCGAGACGATGGCGATATTCGCCCCGTCCCGCGCGGCGCGCAGGGCAATGGCAAGGCCGATGCCGCGGCTGGCGCCGGTGATGAACAGGGTCTTGCCTTTCAGGTCGGCCATGGCGGTCCTTCTGCGCTCTTGTCGCGTTCACGATACGCCGGGCGCGGATTGGTTACCACGCCGTTAACCAAGTCTTGACGATCCTTCGGCCATGGTTGCCGGGCCGATCGAAACCAAGCGGCCGATGGGGCCGGCGAGAGACGGGCAGAAACCATGGCGGCGGTGAGACAGCGATCGTCGGACGGCAGCGCGGAGCGCGCCGACATCCTGTCGCGACTCCTGATGGCGCTCAGCGTGCTCGACACGCTGCCGACGCCGCAGGCGCTGACCGCCTATCTGCAGCGCTTCCTGGCCGAGACGCCGGGGGTCAGCGGGGTCCGGGTGTCGCTGATCGGCACCCCGGCGGAGACCCGGCCGCCCCCCGCCGAGCGCGGCCGTCCGCAGCATTGGTGTCTGCCGGTCAAGACCAAGGGCAAGGAATTCGGCCATATCTGGATCGCCGAGGACGGCAGCGGCCGCTTTCGCGAATACGTGCCCGTGTTCCAGAACATCGTCAACGTCATCGCCCTGGAGTTGGAGAAGCGCCAGGTGCTGCGCGAATTGCAGCAGGCGAACGATGCCCTGTCGCGCGCCCATGGCAGCCTGGAACGCGACGTCTACGAGCGCACCGCGGCCCTCGAACTGGCGAACCGGGAACTCAAGGATCGCGAGCGCGAATTGCGCCTGGCCAAGGAGACGGCGGAGATCGCCAGCCGCTCGAAGAGCGAATTCCTCGCCAATATGAGCCACGAGTTGCGGACACCGCTCAACGCGATCATGGGCTTTGCCGAGATCCTGGCGACCGAGATCTTCGGCTCGCTCGGCGACCCGCGCTATCGCGAATACGCCGCCGACATCCATGAGAGCGGCGGCCATCTGCTGACGCTGATCTCCGACATCCTCGATTTGTCGAAGATCGAGGCCGGCAAGTTCGAACTGGCGGAGAGCCTGGTCGAGGTGGCGCCGCTGGTCGAGGGCGCGGTGCGCATCGTCGCCGGCCGGGCGGCGGCGGCGTCGATCCAGATCCGGATCGCCGTCGAACCGGGCCTGCCCGCGCTCCGCGCCGATCAGCGGGCGCTCAAGCAGATTCTGATCAATCTGCTGTCGAACGCGGTCAAGTTCAGCCATCATGGCGATGTGGTGACGGTAGCGGCGCGACGGACCGTGGAGGGGCTGGAACTGTCCGTCGCCGATACCGGCATCGGCATCCCCAAGGCCGCCCTTCAGCGTGTGATGGCGCCCTTCGAGCAGGTCGATTCATCCATGGTCCGCCGCCGTCAGGGCACCGGGCTCGGGCTGCCGATCGTCGGCGCCCTGGCCGATCTGCATAGCGGCAGCTTCCGGCTCG
>JABDIP010000303.1 GCA_013003675.1 Inquilinus sp. | reverse complement strand
CAACCGGACCGGTCGCGACGAATTGCTGGCGGCGCTGGCGATCGAGCCGGGCAGTCCGATCCTCTCCTTCGACCCCGAGCGGGCACGGGAGGCGGTCGTCGCCCTGCGCTGGGTTCGCAATGTGGTGGTCGAGCGGCGCTTCCCCGACACCTTGTTCCTGCGCATCGAGGAGCGCCAACCGCTGGCGCTGTGGCAGTCAGAGCAAAAGCTGCGGGTGATCGACGGCGACGGCGTGGTTCTCGCCGAGGACGGCCTGCAGGCCTATGGCGCCCTGCCCCTGGTCGTCGGCGAGGCGGCGCCGGAATACGCAGCACCGTTCCTCGCCTCGCTGGGCCGCGTGCCGGCCGTCGCCGACCGCGTCGAGGCGGCAATCCTGGTGTCCGGCCGGCGCTGGGACCTGCGGCTCGACAGCGGGATCGACGTGCGGCTGCCGGAGGACGGGCTGGACGCGGCGCTGCAACGGCTGTCGGAGCTGGAGGCGAAGAGCGGTCTGTTCGATCGCGACATCCTGGCCATCGATTTGCGTCTCGAGGACCGCCTGGCGGTCCAGGTGACGCCGGCGGCGAACGAACGCCGGCGGTTGCCGGGGGAAGACACGTGATGACAGCGCGCACCGCAACGGGCCGGCGCGACGCGGCCGCGAGGGAAGATGGGGTTTAACGGCGTCAAACGGATGCGGACCCGGCCGCGCGGCGAGCTGATCGCCGCGCTGGATGTCGGCAGCACCAAGGTCGTCTGCTTCATCGCGCGCGCCGACGACGAGGGCCGGCCGCTGGTGATCGGCATTGGCCATCAGATCAGCCGCGGCCTGCGCAGCGGCGTCGTGGTCGACATGGAGGCGGCCGAGAAGGCGATCGGCCACGCGGTGTCGTCGGCCGAGCAGATGGCCGGCGAGCAGATCCGCGAGGTCGTGGTCAACGTGGTCGGCGGCCACCTCTCGTCGCAGATCGTCGGCGTCGAATTGCCGATCGCCGGCCATGCGGTCTCCGAATCCGACCTGCGCCGCGCCACGAAAATCAACGGCCGCCTGCGCCTGCCGGCGGAATGCGAGATCGTCCACACCATCCCGGTCGGCTATGCGATCGACGGTAGCCGCGGAATCCGCGACCCGCGCGGCATGCTGGGCAATCATCTGGGCGTCGAGCTGCACGTGATCTCGGCCGGCGCCGCGGCGCTGCGCAACCTGACGACCTGCATCAACCGCTGCCACCTCGAGGTCGACGCCGTCGTCGCGTCGCCCTATGCCGCCGGCCTCGCCTGCCTGGTGGAGGACGAGCGCGACCTCGGTTGCACCATCATCGACATGGGCGGCGGCACCACCGGGATCGGCGTTTTCTCCGAGGGGCGGCTGGTCTTCGCCGACTGCATTCCGATCGGCGGCAGCCACGTGACCAACGACGTCGCCCGCGGCCTGACGACGCCGCTGCTGCACGCGGAACGGATGAAGACGCTGCACGGCCACGCCATCCCCAGCCTGTCGGACGACCGCGAGCTGATCGACGCGCCGCAGGTCGGCGAGGATCCGCCGAGCCGCGCCAACCACGTGCCCAAGAGCCTGCTGACCGGGATCATCCGGCCGCGGCTGGAGGAGGTCTTCGAGATGGTCCGCGGCCGGCTCGAGGATAGCGGTTTCGACAAGATCTCCGGCCGCCGCGTCGTGCTGGCGGGCGGCGGCAGCCAGTTGCACGGCGTGCGCGAGTTGGCGCAGATGATCCTCGACAAGCAGGTCCGCCTGGGCCGGCCGATCGGCATCGAGGGGCTGGCCGAGGCAACCGGCGGGCCGGCCTTCGCTACGGCTGCCGGGCTGCTGACGCTGGCCGCCCGTCATCGCACCGATCCGGTGCTGGCGGGCGTGATGGCGGGCGGCGACGTGGCGGAGCCGGGGCATGGGCTGTGGCACCGCCTGGGCGGCTGGTTCCGCGAGAATTTGGGGGATTTCTGATGGGCAGAAGGGTCGCCCCGCCGTCAGGCGGCGGGCATCGGACGGAACACCGCCAGGAATGAGCGGATATGTATCGGAACAGTAAAGACGTGCGGGTTATGAAAGGGAGCAAGGTAAGTCATGATTAATCTAAGTATTCCGCAATCCGAGGTCCAATTGCGGCCGCGCATCACGGTCGTGGGGGTCGGCGGGGCCGGCGGCAATGCCGTCAACAACATGATCCAATCGAGCCTGGAAGGCTGCGAGTTCCTGGTCGCCAACACCGACGCCCAGGCGCTGAGCGGCAGCATGGCCGATCGCAAGCTCCAGCTCGGCACCGGGATCACCCAGGGCCTGGGCGCCGGCTCGCGGCCGGACATCGGCCGGGCCTCCGCCGAAGAGGCGCTGGAGGAGATGGTCGGCTATCTCGACGGCAGCCACATGGTGTTCATCACAGCCGGCATGGGCGGCGGCACCGGCACCGGCGCGGCACCGGTGATCGCCCGCGCGGCGCGCGAGCAGAACATCCTGACCGTCGGAGTGGTGACCAAGCCGTTCCACTTCGAAGGCGCGCATCGCATGCGGGTCGCCGAGGCCGGGCTGAACGAGCTGCAGCAATATGTCGACACGCTGATCGTCATCCCCAACCAGAACCTGTTCCGCATCGCCAACGAGCGAACCACCTTCGCCGACGCCTTCAAGATGGCCGACGAGGTGCTGAGTTCCGGCGTCCGCGGGGTGACCGACCTGATGGTCATGCCGGGTCTGATCAACCTGGATTTCGCCGACATCCGCACGGTCATGGCGGAAATGGGCAAGGCGATGATGGGGGCCGGCGAGGCCGAGGGCGAGCGCCGCGCGGTCGGCGCCGCCGAAGCGGCGATCTCCAATCCGCTGCTCGACGACGTGTCGATGAAGGGTGCCCGCGGCGTTTTGATCAACATCACCGGCGGCCTGGACATGACGCTCTATGAGGTCGACGAGGCGATCAACCGGGTCCGCGACGAGGTCGACGCCGACGCCAACATCATCTTCGGCTCGACCTTCGACGAGTCGATGGAAGGGCAGGTGCGGGTTTCCGTCGTCGCCACCGGCATCGACCTCGACGTCGAACGGTCGCCGCGCGGGACATTCCTCAACAGCGTGAGCGCCGTCGGCACGCGATCGGTCGGCGCCCCGGCGGAGTGCAGCCCGCTGGCACAGCCGGCCGCCGGAGCGGTCCACACCGCCCCGCATGCGCCGGAGCCGGCACCGTTCGCCGCCGAACCGGCCTACGAGCCGGAACCGGCGACCGGAACGGCGGCGGCCGAGGCGGCCGAGCCGCCGCGCGGCGAGGTCCGAGACGGCGCCTTCATCGCGCCGCAACCGGTGGCCGCGCCGGCACGGACGGCGACCCTGCAACCCCGCCGCGCCGCCGATCCCTTCGCCGAGGCCGACCTCGCCAATGCCGGCCCCGGCCGCCGTCGCGGAACGAACATCTTCAAGCGCATGACCGGCCTGTTGCGCGAGGATGAGGCCCAAAACACGGCACCGGCCGCACCGGTCCAGCCGGAACCGACCGCCGCCGCGCCGCACGCCGCGCCCCCGGCCCAGCCCGCGCAGCCGCGGCTTTCGGGCCTCGATGTCGGACGTCGCGGACCGTTGCCCAGCGCCGAGGACGACCAACTCGACATCCCGGCCTTCCTGAGGCGTCAGGCCAACTAGTGCCGAGGTCTCGATTTTAAGGATTACTTAAGAATCGGGCAACAATTCGCAACAAAGAGTGATTTGTCTGCTCCAGGGGTCTTTGGTACCTATCCCCCTGGAGCTTTTTCTTTAGGTCAACCACTTCCATGCCAGGAAGGCTCCCGTAGGGACGCGGCGCAGCTTCCGAACAGCGCCAAGACTCGCGGGACCAGGAATAGGGGGCGTGCGGGACTTGATTCTCGAACACAGCGGTAGCGCCGAGTCCGCGGCGCAGAAGACGCTCAAATCCAGGATTCACTGCACCGGAATCGGCTTGCATACCGGGGCGCGGGTCAACATGACGTTGCTGCCGGCCGACATCAATAGCGGGCTGGTCTTCGTGCGCACCGACGTCGCGGAAGATCGCGCGGTGGTGCCGGCGCGCTGGGATGGCGTCAGCGACACCACCCTGTGCACGGTGGTCAGCAACGAGCATGGCACGACCGTGGGGACGGTCGAGCATCTGATGGCGGCGTTGCGCGGTTGCGGCATCGACAATGCGGCGATCGAGCTGGACGGGCCGGAAGTGCCGATCATGGACGGCAGCGCGGCACCCTTCGTGTTCCTGATCGAATCCGCCGGGATGGCGGCGCAGCCGGCGGTGCGCCGGGCGATCCGCGTGCTGAAGACGGTCGAGGTGCGGGACGGCGACAAGCTGGCCCGCCTGACACCGGCGGCGGGGTTCTCGTTCAGCTTCGAAATCGATTTTCCGGATCCCGTCGTGCGGCGGCAGAAGGGCACGATCCGGCTGGCCAACGGGGCGTTCAAATCCGACCTCGCCCGGGCACGCACCTTCGGCTTCCTGAAGGATGTCGAGTATCTGCGGTCGCGTGGCCTGGCCCGCGGCGGGTCGCTGGACAACGCCGTGGTGATCAACCGCGGCCGGGTGATGAACGAGGGTGGCCTGCGCTTCGAGGATGAGTTCGTCCGCCACAAGATCCTCGATTCGATCGGCGATCTGTATCTCGCCGGCGCGCCGATCCTCGGCCATTTCCATGGCGACAAGTCCGGACACGCGCTGAACAACCAGCTGCTGCGCCGGCTGTTCGCCGACGAGCTAGCCTGGTGCTACGACACCATGGACAGTGTCGACGCGTCGGAAGGCGGCTGGAACACCGAACGGCTGGCCCGAACCGCCTGACGAACGCCGCCGCGCGACGCGGCCGTCCAACAAAAGACCCCGAGCCGGCAGCGATTCCGTTGCCGGCTCGCATTTCGTCCGCCGCATGGTATAACGGCGCTGCTCTCACAGGGGCGGCACCAAACGGCCGACAAAAGCGCAGCGCGATGGTCACGCGACAGTTCAGAAACGCATTCCGGCGAGGCCTGTTGGCCGTCGTCCTGCCCGCGCTGGCGCTTGCCGGCTGCTCTGGCGATGACGAGGAACTCGCCTACATCGAGCGGCCGGCGGAGTCGATCTACGACGAGGCGCTCGTCGAACTCGCCGATAACGGATTCGTGGAAGCGGCCGCCCTGTTCGACGAGGTCGAGCGGCAACACCCCTATTCGCAATGGGCGACCCGGGCACAGTTGATGGCCGCGTTCGCGCATTATGAGGCGGCGAATTACGAGGACGCCATTCTAGCCCTCGACCGGTTTCTCGCCTTGCACCCGGGCAACGAGAACAGCGCCTATGCCTATTACCTCCGGGCGCTCTGCTATTACGAGCGGATCACCGACGTCGAGCGCGACCAGCGCATCACCGAGGAGGCGCGCGACGCCTTGCAGGAGGTGCTGCGCCGCTTCCCGAATACCGACTATGCCCGCGACGCCGGGCTGAAGCTCGACCTGACCCGCGACCAGCTCGCCGGCAAGGAAATGTCGATCGGCCGCTGGTATCTGCGCCAGGGACACTACAACGCGGCGATCAATCGATTTCGCGCGGTGGTCGAACGATACGAGACGACGACCCACGTGCCCGAGGCGTTGCATCGGCTGACCGAGGCCTATCTGGCGATCGGGCTGCCGGAAGAGGCGCGGGCGAACGCCGCGGTGCTCGGCTACAACTACCCGGGCACCGAATGGTATCGCGACAGTTATGCCCTGCTGGTTGACGAGGGCGTGCGCCCGCCCGAGCCGCGGGGCTTCTTCGGTCGCCTGACCGACGCGATCTTCTGACCCGCCCCTGGCACCGATGCTGATCGGCCTGTCGATCCGCAACGTCGTCCTGATCGAGCAACTCGACATCAGCTTCGGCGGCGGCCTGTGCGCCCTGACCGGCGAAACCGGCGCCGGCAAGTCGATCCTGCTCGACGCGCTCGGCCTGGCGCTGGGCGCGCGCAGCGACAGCGCCCTGGTCCGCCACGGCGCCGATCAGGCCGCGGTGGCCGCCGAATTCGACCTGTCCGACGACCACGCCGCGCTGGCCCTGCTCCGTGACCGCGATCTCGATGTCGGCGACACGCTGCTGCTGCGCCGCACGGTCGGCAGCGACGGGCGCAGCCGGGCCTTCGTCAACGACCAGCCGGTCGGCGTCGCGTTGCTGCGCGAGATCGGCGAGACGCTGGTCGAGATCCACGGCCAGTTCGACAATACCGGGCTGCTGAACCCGCGCACCCATCGCGACCTGCTGGACGGCTATGCCGGCCTGTGGCACCGGGCCGATCAGACCGCCGCCGCCTGGCGCGCATGGCGCCGGCTGGAGGAGGAATGCGCCGAGGCCGAGGCGAAGGCGAGCGAGGCGCGGGCCGAGGTAGACTATCTGCGCCACGCGGTCGCCGAGCTGGAGGCGCTGGCGCCGGAACCCGGCGAAGAAGACACCGTCGCCGAGCAGCGCTCGATCCTGATGCATCGGGAAAAACTGTTGGAGGCGATCGAGGCGGCGCTCGGCGCGGTCGGCGGCGAGGACGGTGCCGAGCGCTCGTTCGGCACGGCCAGCCGGCACCTGCAGCGGGTCGCCGACAAGGCCGGCGGCCGCATCGACCCGATCCTCGAGGCGATCGACCGGGCCGCCGCCGAGACCGCCGAGGCGGCCGCCCTGTTGCAGAGCCTGAACGCCGATATCGATCTCGATGTCGGCGAGCTCGAAAAACTGGAAGAGCGGCTATTCGCGCTGCGCGCCGCCGCCCGCAAGTACGGCGTCGACATCGACGCGCTGCCGGCGTTGCGCGACGAGCTGGCCGGCAAGCTGCTGCTGGTCGAGGGGCAGGAGGAATCGCTGGGCCGTCTCGCCAAACAGGCGGCGATGGCGCGCGACCAGTATCGCGAAGCGGCAAAGGTCCTGACCGAGGCACGGCGGCAGGCGACCGTGGATCTGGACCGGGCGATCGCCGCCGAGTTGCCGCCGCTAAAGCTGGAGAAGGCGCGCTTCGAGACGTCGGTCGCCGCCCTTCCCGAGGCGGAATGGGGCCCGGCCGGACAGGATCGGGTCGCGTTCCAGGTCGCGACCAACCCCGGCGCGCCGCTGGGTCCGCTCAACCGCATCGCCTCCGGCGGCGAGCTGGCGCGCTTCATGCTGGCGCTGAAGGTGGTGCTGGCGCGGTCGGGCACGGTCCCGACGCTGGTCTTCGACGAGGTCGACAGCGGCATCAGCGGCGCCGTCGCGGCCGCCGTCGGCGAGCGGCTGGATCGGCTGGGCCGGCAGCTTCAGGTGCTGGTGGTGACCCACAGCCCGCAGGTCGCCGCCCGCGCCGGCCGTCACCTGCGCGTCGCCAAGGCGGCGGCGGGCGGCCACACGGTCACCACCGTGCAGGCGCTGGAGGAAGGCGAACGGCGCGAGGAGATCGCCCGCATGCTGTCGGGGGCGGAGGTGACCGATCAGGCGCGCGCCGCCGCCGACACGCTGATCGCCGCACGGCCGGCCTGAACCATGGGAAAGGCGCCGCGCGACATTCCGGTCGATCAGCTGACAGCCGAGCAGGCGGCCGAGGAGTTGGCCGGATTGGCGGCGGAGATCCGCGGCCACGACAAGGCGTACTACCAGAAAGACGCGCCGCTGGTCTCCGACGCCGAATACGATGCGCTACGCCGGCGCAACGAGGCCATCGAGGCGCTGTTTCCGGAACTGGTCCGGCCAGACAGCCCGAGCGCCCGGGTCGGTGCGGAACCGGCCGCCGGCTTCGCCAAGGTCACCCACCGGGTGCCGATGCTGTCGCTGTCGAATGCCTTCAGCGACGAAGACGTCGCCGATTTCCTGTCCGGCATCAGGCGCTTCCTGAGGCTCG
>JABDIP010000288.1 GCA_013003675.1 Inquilinus sp. | reverse complement strand
CGATGCAGCGGAAGCCGGGGAGCTGGTTGAGCGCCGAGACGATGACCGAACGCCGCTCGGCAAAGGCGGCGTTCATGGTGTCGACCGCATCCTGCGGTCCCTCGAGCGCCGCGATGCCGGCGAACTGGGCCGCGGCGTTCACGCAGGAGTGGCTGTTCACCGCCAGCCGCGTCGCGCCTTCGATCAACTGCTTGGGCCAGACCGAATAGCCGAGCCGCCAGCCGGTCATGGCATAGGTCTTCGACCAGCCATCGAGCAGGATCAGCCGGTCGCGCAGCTCGGGATAGCCGAGCATGCAGACATGTTCGCGGCCGTCATAGAGCATGCGGCTGTAGATCTCGTCGCTCATGATTGCGACATGCGGGTGGTCGGCGAGGCCGGCGGCGAGCCGGTCGAATTGTTCGCGCGGTACGACGCCGCCGGTCGGATTGGCCGGGCTGTTGACGATCAGCAGCCGGGTGCGCGGGGTGATCTGCCCCAGCACCTCCTCGGCATCGAAGGCGAAGCCGTTCTCCTCGCGCAGGCGCACCGGAACCGGCGTTGCCCCGGTGAAGCGGATGGCGGATTCGTAGATCGGAAAGCCGGGATTGGGGTAGAGGATCTCCGCCCCCGGCTCGCCGAACATCAGGATGGCGAACCACATGGTGACCTTGCCGCCGGGAACCACGAGGACGAGGCCGGGATCGACCTCGACCTCGTAGCGCTGGTGCAGATGCCGGGCGACCGCTTCGCGCAGCGGCGGGATACCGGCCGCCGGCGTGTAGCCGTGATGGCCGTCGCGCAGCGCCTTCACCGCCGCCTCGACGATGTGGTCGGGCGTCTGGAAGTCCGGCTGGCCGATGCCGAGGTTGATGATATCGCGACCCTGGGCCGCCAAGGCGTTGGCCCGTGCCAATACCTCGAACGCCGTCTCGGTGCCCAGCGTCTGCATGCCGGCGGCGAGCTTCAGCATCGCCTTTCTCCCTGTTCCCTCGTGCTCGCCACTATGCCGTCGGGATTGTCGCGTCGAAAAGCAGTATCGGCTATGGCGTGCCGAGATCGTGGGAGGCCGTGTGGGAATAGACGCGGCAATCGAGGATGCCGGGCCGCCGTCGTCAATCGGGCGGCGCACTCGATCGCTGGTCTAGCGGGTCGTGCCGCCGCCGGCCGGCTTTCGTGCGACGGAGATAAAGGCGTTGGCAAAGGCACGCAGCCCGGGCGTGCTTCTCAGCAAGCGGTCAAGGTGCCACAGCGGCGTTGCCAGCCAGTCCGGAATCCCCGGGACGACCCAGCCGAGTGGGCCGACGAAGAAGTCGTGATAAAGAATTCGCGGCGTAGCGAAACCGGCTGCGATCAGATGCCGCCGCAGCCGGCCCAGCTCGAGTTCCCGTTCGTCCGGCGAGTGGTATTTTTCGTATGCGCTCCTGACGAATGGCTTGAAGATATTCGCCATTCGCCGGGCGCTCGGATCGGCGGATACCAGGAGGCCGCCGGGTTTCAGCAGGCGGAAGCAGTCGCCGAGCAGGGCGGCCATCTCGGCGTCGTCGATGTGGTGCAGGAAGCCGAGCGCCCAGATCATGTCGAACCCGCTCCCGTCCTCGGCCCAGGCGCCGAGGTCGGCGCAGTCGCCGGTTTCGAAGCGGACATTCTTCACCCCGGCGGCCCGGGCCCGACTAGCGGCCTGGGAAATCCCGACATCGGATATGTCGATCCCGACGATCTCGCCGAGGCCGGGCGCCGCCATGATCTCGATGTCGCCGACGCCACAGCCGAGGCTCAGGACCCGGCAACTCGACGGCTCGGTCGGCAGCGAGACGAGGAAGTCGGCAATGGCTGCACGCTTGCGCCGTTGCAGGCCTCCCTGGTGGATGCGCTCGAACTCGTCCGCGTAGAACCGGTTGTGGAATTCCCTCTCCGTCAGGGCGTCCGCTGAATCAGCAAGCTCGTGCATGTCGGTCCCGTCCCGCGGTGTGCCCCGAACAGGTAGGGAAAAATGCGTAAAAACGCGTTAACGAACGTGCATACGATGGTGGCGGAGCGTCACGCACCGGTGGGGTCCGGGCCGGCCGTGCCGACCCCAAGCGCCGACACGAGGCGGCCAACGTTGTATTCCACCGCATCCCCGTAGGGCGAGCGACGCTGCGACTGGTTTCGCGGCCGACCGCCCCTTGACGACGGCCGGCGGATGACGCATATCACCGCCCTCCCGGTGGCGGCCGTAGCTCAGGGGTAGAGCGCTCGGTTGTGGTCCGAGTGGTCGTGGGTTCAAATCCCATCGGTCGCCCCATTTTCTCCTGTGTCCAGCCAGAAGCCCCCTGCCGCCAGGGCGGCCGCGGCTGGCGTTTCGGCGCCCGACCGCGCAGACTGCGGCCGCGCACCGGAACATCGCCCCGGCGACAGAATGAACCACCGCCTCGAACTGCTGACCGTCGACCAGATGGCCGCCGCCGACCGGCTGACCATCGCCGCCGGCACGCCGGGTATCGACCTGATGGAGAACGCCGGCGCGGCGATCGCCCAGGCGATCCGGGAGAATTGGCAGGCGCGGCCGACGCTGGTCCTGTGCGGCCCGGGCAACAACGGCGGCGACGGCTGGGTGGTGGCGCGGCTGCTGGCCGAGGCCGGCTGGCCGGCCCGGCTCGCCGCGCAGGTGCCGGCGGCGCGGCTGAAAGGCGACGCGGCGCTGGCCGCCGGCCGCTGGCCGGGTCCGGTCGAGGCGTTGGACGAGGGGACGGATCCCGATGCCCTGCTGGCCGACGGGCCGCTGGTGGTCGACGCGCTGTTCGGCGCCGGCTTGGTGCGACCGGTCGAAGGTGTCGCGGCGGCGCTGCTGGCGGCGGTTCGGAACCGTGGATCGGATCTCGTCGCGGTCGACATGCCGAGCGGCGTGCACGGCGATTCCGGCGAGGTCTGGGGCGTGGCCGCGCCGGCGGCGCTGACCGTCACTTTCTTTCGCAAGAAACCCGGGCATGTCCTGTTGCCGGGGCGACAATTGTGCGGGCGGGTGATCGTTGCCGATATCGGCATCCCGGATGCGGTGCTCTCGGAGATCCGGCCGGCGACAGCGGAGAACGGCCCCGGCATCTGGCGCGAGACATTGCCGCGCCCGGATCTCGGCGGACACAAATACACCCGCGGCCATGCCGTCGTCCTTGGCGGCGAGCGGATGACCGGCGCCGCCCGGCTGGCCGCCCAGGCGGCGCGGCGGGCCGGGGCCGGGCTGGTCACCATCGCCGCGCCCGATGCCGCCTTTGCGATCTATGCCGCCGGTCCCCCGGGCCTCCTCGTCGCCTCGCTCGGCGAATGGCGGGCGATGATGGCCGATCCGCGCCGCAACGCGGTACTGGCGGGCCCCGGCACCGGTGTCGGCGAGAAGACGCGGCGGGCGGTGCGCGAAGCGTTGGCCGCAGGCAAGGCGACCGTGCTCGACGCCGACGCGATCACCAGCTTCGCCGAGTACCGGACGACATTGCTGAAGGCGCTGCACGAGCGATGCGTCCTGACGCCGCACGAAGGCGAGTTCGCCCGGCTGTTCGACCTCGCCGGGCCGAAGCCGGCGCGCGCCGCGGCGGCGGCCGCCGAGGCGGGGGCGGTAGTGCTGCTCAAGGGGGCCGACACCGTGATCGCGGCGCCGGACGGTCGGCTGGCGATCAACACCAATGCGCCGGCGGATTTGGCGACCGCCGGCAGCGGCGATGTGCTCGCCGGTTTGATCCTCGGCCTGCTGGCCCAGGGCATGCCGCCGTTCGAGGCCGCGGCGGCCGGCGCCTGGATGCATGGCGACGCGGCATCCCGCTTCGGCCGGGGGCTGATTGCCGAGGATCTCGTCGACGGGCTGCCAGCCGTGTGGCGCGGCCTTGCCGACGGCGGCGGATAGGTCCCGATACCGGCTATCCGAAAAGCGGCATTCCGGTCGTTGGATTAGTCCTGTGCGCCCTGAATCGGTTGTGCTATAGACCCGGCCGCACCGGCCTGCGGCAGGCCCGTGGACCGGTTCGACGCGGCGACGCCTATATACGGTTCGCGCTACGGCGATGCGGGCGTGGCGGAATTGGTAGACGCGCTGGTTTTAGGTACCAGTGACGCAAGTCGTGGGGGTTCAAGTCCCTCCGCCCGCACCACGGGCAGCGGCGGTCGGGGCGACGAGGCAGGGCTCGCCGGCCGCGGCGGTCGCGGCAATGCAATAACGGGCTAAGAGCAAAAATGCAGGTGACGGAAACATCGGCCGAAGGGCTGCAGCGCGAATACAAGGTCGTCGTTGCCGCCGCCGACATCGAACGGCGTATCGAGGCGCGGCTTGACGATTTGGGGAGCCGGGTCAAGCTGCCGGGCTTCCGGCCCGGCAAGATACCGCGCAATATGCTGCGCCAGCGCTATGGCAAGGCCGTGCTGGGCGAAGTGCTCGAAGGCGCGGTCAACGAAACCTCGCGCGACACGATGAGCGAGCGTGGCATTCGCCCGGCGACCCAGCCGAAAATCGAGATCACCAAGTTCGACGACGGCACCGACCTGGAATACACCATGGCGGTCGAGATGCTGCCGGAGATCGAGCCGATCGATTTCGGCGCGCTCGAGATGACACGGTTGCGCGCGCCGGTCACCGACGATGTTGTCGCCGATGCGCTGGGCCGACTGGCCGAGAGCCGCAAATCGTTCGCCAAGGTCGCCAAGGCGCGGGCCGCGAAGGCGGGCGATCAGGTGCTGATCGATTTCTCCGGCAGCGTCGACGGCGAGAAACTGGCCGAGATGCAGGGCAACGACATGGAGGTCGAACTCGGCTCCGGCATGCTGATCCCGGGATTCGAGGATCAGATGGTCGGTAAGAGCGAGGGCGAGTTCACGATCGAGGTGAGCTTTCCGGACGAGTATCCCTCCGCCGATGTCGCCGGAAAGCAGGCTGTCTTCGAGATCGTCCTGAAGGAAGTGCGCGCGCCGCAGGCGGCCGAGATCGACGAGGAACTGGCCAAGCAGGTCGGATTCGATGATCTGGACGGCCTGAAGGCCGCCGTCCGCCGCCAGACCGAGAGCGAATACGAACGCGTGTCGCGGGCGCGGCTGAAACGGCAACTACTGGACAATCTGGCCGAGCGGCACCAATTCGAGGTGCCGGCGGGTATGATCGATGCCGAATTCGATTCGATCTGGCAGCAGGTCGAGGAGGCGCGCGGGCACGGTCATGACCACGATCACGATCATGAGCACGATCATGAGCACCACCACCCGCATCTTGACGATGAGGATGCCGGCAAGAGCGACGAGGAGTTGCGTACCGAGTACCGGGGAATCGCCGAGCGCCGCGTGCGCCTCGGCCTGATCCTGTCCGAGGTTGCCCGGCTGAACAACCTGACGGTGGGTCAGGAGGAACTCAACCGCGGGATGATCGAGGAGGCGAGGCGCCACCCCGGCCAGGAGCAGCAGGTGATCGAGTTCTTCCGCAAGAACCCCCAGGCGGTCGATAGCCTGCGGGCGCCGATCCTCGAGGACAAGGTGGTCGACTACGTTCTGGAGATCGCCAAGGTCGAGGAGAAGGACGTTACGTCGGAAGAGCTGATGCGCGATCCCGACGAGGCACCGGCGGCCGAGACGAAATCGTCGGACGGCGCTAAGAAGCGCGCGCCGGCGAAAAAGAAGGCGACCGCCAAGGCGCCGGCGAAAGGTAGCAAGAAGGCGGCCGCGAAGAAGGATTGACGGGTCGCCCTGGCATGACACTCACGGTCGCGCACATCGAGGATGGAAATGGACGATTTTGAGCCGCGCATGAACACCCTTGTCCCGATGGTGGTCGAGCAGACCAATCGAGGCGAGCGCGCGTTCGACATCTACTCCCGGCTGTTGTCGGAGCGGATCATCTTTCTGATCGGACCGGTCTACGATTCGGTGGCCAGCCTGGTGTGCGCGCAGCTGCTCTATCTCGAATCGGAGAATCCGAGCAAAGACATCGCCTTCTACATCAACTCGCCGGGCGGCGTCGTGACGGCCGGCATGGCGATCTACGACACCATGCAGTACATCAAGTCGGAGGTGTCGACCGTGTGCATCGGCCAGGCGGCCTCGATGGGCTCGATGCTGCTGGCGGCCGGGGCGCCGGGCAAGCGGTTCGCCCTGCCCAACAGCCGGGTCATGGTGCACCAGCCGTCCGGCGGCGCGCAGGGCCAGGCCTCGGACATCGAAATCCATGCCCGCGAGATCCTGAAGATGCGCGAACGGCTCAACGACATCTATGCGCGGCACACCGGCCAGCCGCTGGCCGCGATCGAGGAATCGATGGAGCGCGATCGCTACATGTCGGCGGACGAAGCGCAGAAATTCGGAATTGTCGACCAGGTGGTCGAGAAGCGCGCATCCCCTGAGGATGGGCCTGGTTGACAATCATTAACTTAACTAAATGTTGATTGGTTCAGCCCTCTCATGTTTCATGAACATGGTGCGGGGTTGCGACCGGTCGGGCATGCCCGGCCGGACTGGGTTGGACCCACTTCGACTTCCGGCGAATTCGTTCGGGGCGAGGCCGGGTTCCGATTGAGGACGAACGGCGCATAGCGGTGCTTAGATGAGCAAATCCTCCGGCGGAGATTCCAAGAACACCTTGTATTGCTCTTTCTGCGGAAAGAGCCAACACGAGGTGCGCAAGCTCATCGCGGGACCGACCGTGTTCATCTGCGACGAATGCGTCGAGCTGTGCATGGACATCATTCGCGAGGAGAACAAGACCACCCTCGTGAAGAACCGCGACGGCGTGCCGACGCCGCGCGACATCCGGTCCGTGCTCGACGACTACGTCATCGGCCAGGATCATGCCAAGCGCGTGCTGTCCGTCGCGGTGCACAACCACTACAAGCGGTTGGCGCACGGCCAGAAGAACAGCGACGTCGAACTGGCCAAGTCGAACATCCTGCTGGTCGGGCCGACCGGCTGCGGCAAGACGCTGCTGGCGCAGACCCTGGCGCGGATCATCGACGTGCCGTTCACCATGGCGGATGCGACGACCCTGACCGAGGCCGGCTATGTCGGCGAGGACGTCGAGAACATCATTCTGAAGCTGCTGCAGGCGGCCGACTACAATGTCGAGCGGGCGCAGCGCGGCATCGTCTACATCGACGAGGTCGACAAGATCAGCCGCAAGTCGGACAACCCGTCGATCACCCGCGACGTGTCCGGCGAGGGCGTGCAGCAGGCGCTGTTGAAGATCATGGAGGGCACCGTCGCCTCGGTGCCGCCACAGGGCGGTCGCAAGCATCCGCAGCAGGAGTTCCTGCAGGTAGACACGACCAACATCCTGTTCATTTGCGGCGGCGCTTTCGCCGGGCTGGAGAAGATCATCTCCCAGCGCGGGCGGGGCACCTCGATCGGCTTCGGCGCCGATGTGCAGACGCCGGAAGAGCGGCAGACCGGCGAGATCCTACGCGAGGTGGAGCCCGAGGATCTGCTGAAATTCGGCCTGATCCCGGAATTCGTCGGCCGCCTGCCCGTCGTCGCGACGCTGGGCGATCTCGACGAGGAGGCGCTGGTATCCATTCTGACCCTGCCGAAGAACGCGCTGGTCAAGCAGTATCAGCGGCTTTTCGAGATGGAGGACGTCAAGCTGAGTTTCGCCGAGGAGGCGCTGCGTTCGATCGCCCAGAAGGCGATCAAGCGCAAGACCGGCGCCCGCGGCCTGCGTTCGATCATGGAAGGTATTCTGCTCGAGACCATGTTCGACCTGCCCGGCATGGACGGGGTGGAGGAGATCGTGATCAAGCGCGAGGTGGTCGAAGCGAACTCCAAGCCGCTGATGATCTACGCCGAGAAGCGCGGAGACATGGCGCCGGGAGCGTGATGCCGTCGGCCTCGTGGGCGGCCGGTCGAGGGCCGCGGCGATCTTGAACCGTGGCGCCGTAGCGCCAATTTACAGTGCTGAAGCCCGGCCGGGCCGGCCGGCATTGCCCGTATCTCACAAGGCTTAGCGAATGCTCGAATTGAAGCGTGGTGACCTCTACCCGGTCTTGCCATTGCGCGATATCGTCGTTTTTCCGCACATGATCGTCCCGTTGTTCGTCGGCCGCGAGAAGTCGGTGCGGGCGCTGGAAGACGTGATGAAGGACGACAAGCAGATCCTTCTGGTCACCCAACGCAACGCCGCCCAGGACGACCCGGGGCCGAGCGATATCTACAGTGTCGGCACCGTCGGTTCGGTGCTGCAGATGCTCAAACTGCCCGATGGCACGGTCAAGGTCCTGGTCGAGGGCGGCCAGCGTGCGCGCATCGTGCGCTTTGCCGAGAACGAGGACTTCTTCCAGGCCTATGGCGAGGTCATCGAGGAGGCCGGCGCCGACAGCCAGGAGGTGGAAGCGCTGGGCCGCGCCTCGGTCAGCCAGTTCGAGCAGTACATCAAGCTGAACAAGAAGATCCCGCCGGAAGTGCTTGTCTCGATCAACCAGATCGAGGAGCCCGGCAAGCTGGCCGACACCATCGCCTCGCATCTCAGCCTGAAGATCGCCGAGAAGCAGCAGCTTCTGGAATTGCCGACGGTCACCGAGCGCCTGGAGAAGGTCTATGCCTTCATGGAAGGCGAGATCGGCGTGCTGCAGGTGGAAAAGCGCATCCGCGGCCGCGTCAAGCGCCAGATGGAGAAGACCCAGCGCGAATACTATCTGAACGAGCAGCTCAAGGCGATCCAGAAGGAACTCGGCGAGACCGAGGACGGTCGCGACGAGCTACAGGAACTCGAGGAGCGCATCGCCTCCACCAAGTTCACCAAGGAGGCGCGCGAGAAGGCGACGGGAGAGCTGAAGAAGCTGCGCAACATGAGCCCGATGTCCGCCGAGGCGACGGTCGTCCGCAACTACCTCGACTGGATGCTGGGCATTCCCTGGAAGAAGCGGACCAAGGTCAAGAAGGACATCCGCCTCGCCGAGAAGGTGCTGAACGACGACCATTTCGGCCTGGAGAAAGTGAAGGAGCGGATCCTCGAGTACCTCGCCGTCCAGCAGCGCATGAACAAAATCAAGGGCCCGATCCTGTGCCTGGTCGGGCCGCCCGGCGTCGGCAAGACCTCGCTCGGCAAGTCGGTCGCCAAGGCGACCGGCCGCAATTTCGTGCGCATGTCGTGGGGCGGCGTGCGCGACGAGGCGGAGATCCGGGGCCACCGGCGGACCTATATCGGCTCGATGCCCGGCAAGGTGATCCAGGGCATGAAGAAGGCCAAGTCGTCGAACCCGCTGTTCCTTCTCGACGAGGTCGACAAGCTGGGCGCCGACTGGCGGGGCGACCCGTCCTCGGCGCTGCTCGAGGTTCTCGATCCGGAGCAGAACCATACCTTCAACGACCACTATCTCGAGGTCGACTACGATCTGTCCGACGTGATGTTCCTGTGCACGGCGAACACGCTGCGCCTGCCGCAGCCTTTGCTGGACCGCATGGAGGTCATCCGCATCCCCGGCTACACCGAGGATGAGAAGGTCGAGATCGCCAAGCGCCATCTGATCAAGAAGCAGATGGAGCAGCACGGGTTGAAGGACGGCGAGTGGTCGATCTCCGACGACGCGCTTCGCGAGTTGATCCGTTACCACACGCGCGAGGCCGGGGTCCGGAATCTGGAACGCGAGATCGCCAACCTGAGCCGCAAGGCGGTCAAGGAACTCGTCCTCAAGGAGGGCGGCAAGGTTTCCGTCACGCGCCGCAATCTGGAGAAGTATGCCGGGATCAAACGCTATCGCTACGGCTTCGTCGAGATGGAGGATATGGTCGGGGTCACGACCGGACTGGCCTGGACGGAAGTCGGCGGCGAGTTGCTGTCGATCGAGGCGGTCGGCGTCCCCGGCAAGGGCAAGGTCACGACGACCGGCAAGCTGGGCGATGTGATGCGCGAGTCGGTTCAGGCGGCGGAGAGCTACGTCAAATCGCGCTCGGTCGAATTCGGCATCAAGCCGACCGACTTCGCCCGTAAGGACATCCATGTCCACGTGCCGGAAGGGGCGACGCCCAAGGACGGGCCGAGCGCCGGTGTCGCCATGGTGACGTCGATCGTGTCGGTGCTGACCGGAATTCCGGTCCGCAAGGACGTCGCCATGACCGGCGAGATCACCCTGCGCGGTCGGATCCTGCCGATCGGTGGCCTGAAGGAGAAGCTGCTGGCGGCATTGCGCGGTCGGCTGTCGACCGTGCTGATCCCGAAGGAAAACGAGAAGGATCTGGCGGAAATCCCCGACAATGTGAAGCGTGGGTTGCGAATCGTCCCGGCCTCCACAGTCGATGAGGTGTTGGCCGAGGCCTTAACCACCGCGCCGGAGCCGATCGACTGGATCGATCCGGCCGACGTCGAACCCGTTGCGGCGGTCGGAACCGACGGCGAGGACGAGAACGTTATCCGGCATTAGCGAAAAACGGCGGAATTCTCGGAAAAATGACGCAGAATCGGCGTTGCGGAGATTGACCGCAACGCCGAGATGCATTTACACTCCGCCTCCTCGAATCGGCGGTCTTGCGCCACTCCTAGCGTTGAACGGCCCGATCATGCGCCGGTCCCAAACTGAACGCGTGTTCTCATGCCAGGGTCATGGAGCGGCTTCGAGAGTGTCCGATATTTGCTTCCGGAAATCTCCTGAGTCCAAGAAGGGGGCTTTGCAGTGAACAAGAACGATCTCGTCGCCCACGTTGCCGATGCCGCCGGCCTGTCCAAAGTCGACGCTACCAAGGCGGTTGACGCCATGATCGGTGGCATTACGAGTTCGCTGAAGAAGGGGGGCGAAGTTCGCCTCGTCGGCTTCGGCACCTTCTCCGTGGCGAACCGGGCCGCGTCGAGGGGTCGTAACCCGCGCACCGGCGCGCCGATCCAGATCCCTGCGTCGAAACAGCCGAAGTTCAAGGCCGGCAAAGCCCTGAAGGACGCCGTCAACTAGGCGTCCTTTTCAGGTCAAGGGCGAACGGGCCGGTCGCCGCGCAGGCGGTGCCGGCCCGTCGTCTGTTTGGTGCGATTGTCCCGTTTTCGGTTGCTGGGGTCGGGCGCATTGTTGCATCAAGGCGCCGATGCGACATTCAGACCCGGCCGGCGGCGGAAGGGGCGATTAGCTCAGCTGGAAGAGCGTCTCGTTTACACCGAGAAGGTCGGCGGTTCGATCCCGTCATCGCCCACCATCGCCCCGGCCCCGATTACGGGTTTCAGCGCCGGAATCGTTGCCCGGGCAGCGCTTGACAGGGCCAGGGCGAACGCGTAGATGAGGCGCCTCGCCGCGCGGAAACGCGTGGCCTTGCGCGGGTGTAGCTCAGTTGGTTAGAGCGCCGGCCTGTCACGCCGGAGGCCGCGGGTTCAAGTCCCGTCACTCGCGCCATCCCCTTTCCCAGGAACAGAAGCGTCGACCGCGAGCGCCCGGCGGCCCTCAGTCGGGCGGGCCGATCGCGTAGTCGATGGTATGGGCATCGTCGCCGCCGGGCGCGGCGCCGAGCGAGATCGTGCCGCGGCCGATCAGCGGCAGCGATTCGCGCTTCAGGTAGATCTCGGCGCTTTGCCGCGGCACCACGAATGTGCCGTTGGAACTCTCGTCGGTCAGGATGAAACGGTCCCGCCGCTTCTCGACGACCGCATGCCGGCGCGACGCGAAATAGCTCGAGATGATCAGGTCGCAACGTTCGTCGCGGCCGATGACGATACTCTGGACGCGGTCGCCCATGCGGTAGACGCCGCCCTCATGGGTCAGGGTCAGCGCCGCCGGGCGCGGCGCCGAGCGAGATCGTACCGCGGCCGATCAGCGGCAACGATTCCCGCTTCATGTAGATCTCGGCGCTTTGCCGGGGAACCACGAAGGTGCCGTTGGAACTCTCGTCGGTCAGGATGAAGCGGTCCCGCCGCTTCTCGACGACGGCGTGGCGGCGCGACGCGAAATAGCTCGAGACGATCAGGTCGCAACGCTCGTCGCGGCCGATGACGATACTCTGGACGCGGTCGCCCATGCGGTAGACGCCGCCCTCATGGGTCAGGG
>JABDIP010000287.1 GCA_013003675.1 Inquilinus sp. | reverse complement strand
ACGGTCCGGATCGTTTCTATCGGAGCCGTTCTCGATCCGGATGTCGGGCCGTCCTCCCCGCGTTGACCGCGCGGGGCCACCTTGTGTTTAGTGACGGTCCAGGGGCGGCGCGCGTTCGGGCGCCGTTTTTGCGTTGGGCGAACCGGAGAGCCCGATCGTTTCGCGCCGGCACGGCGCGCGGCGTGAATCGGTCTCGATTCGACCTATCGATTTCGGGTGGACCGAAGGGGCGGGCGACGATGATTCCAGCCGTGATGCCGACCTATGCGCGGGCCGACGTGGCGTTCGAGCGGGGCGAGGGGGCATATCTCTATGCCACCGACGGGCGACGGTATCTCGACTTCGCCAGCGGCATTGCCGTCACCTGCCTGGGCCATGCCCATCCGCATCTGGTCGCCGCCTTGCAGGACCAGGCCGCCAAGCTGTGGCACACCTCGAACCTGTACCGCGTGCCCGGCCAGGAGCGGCTGGCCCGGCGGCTGGTCGACGCCACTTTCGCCGACACGGTGTTCTTCACCAATTCCGGTGTCGAGGCGTGGGAATGCGCCGTCAAGGTCTGCCGAAAATACATGAGCCATACCGGCCATCCGAAGCGCTGGCGGGTGATCACCGTCGGCGGCGCCTTTCACGGGCGGACGCTCTCCGCCATCGCCGCCGCGAAGAGCGAGAAGCTGGTCAAGGGCTTCGGGCCGGTGGTCGAGGGCTATGACCAGGTCGCCTTCGGCAATCTGAACGAGTTGCGCGCGGCGATCACCGACGAGACCGCGGCGATCTGCATCGAGCCGGTGCAGGGCGAAGGCGGCGTGCGGCCGGCGGAGCTGGACTATCTGAGGGCGCTGCGGCAGATCTGCGACGAATTCGGCATCCTGTTGTTCCTCGACGAGATCCAATCCGGCTATGGCCGGACCGGCAAGCTGTTCGCCCATGAATGGGCCGGCATCGCGCCGGATGTCATGTGCGCGGCGAAGGGCATCGGCGGCGGTTTCCCGTTCGGCGCCTGCCTGGCCACGGAGGCGGCCGCGGCCGGCATGACCGCCGGCACCCATGGCAGCACCTATGGCGGTAACCCGCTGGCGATGGCGGTCGGCAACGCGGTGCTCGACGTGGTGCTGGAGCCGGGTTTCCTGGAGCGGGTGGACCGGATGGCGCGGCTGTTGTGGGACCGGTTGTGCGATCTGGCCGAGCGCCATCCCGAGGCGATCGAGCAGGTGCGTGGGGCGGGGCTGCTGCTCGGCGTCAAGACGGTCGGGCCGAATGGGGATTTCATCGCCCGGCTGCGCGACGCCGGCATGCTGGCGGTGCCGGCGGCCGACAACGTGGTGCGCCTGCTGCCGCCGCTGATCGTCGGCGAGGCGGAGATCGCCGAGGCGATGAAATGCCTCGAGGCGGTCTGTGCCGCCGGGGAGGGTTGAGATGGCGGCGCCGAAGCACTTCCTCGACTTGCACCGGGTCGACCGCGACACGCTGCGCGGCATGATCGACGCCGCCGCCGCGCTCAAGACGACCGACCCGCGCGGTGCCGGGGACAAGCCGCTGGCCGGCAAGACCCTGGCGATGATCTTCGAGAAGCCGTCGACCCGGACCCGGGTCTCGTTCGAGGTCGGCATGCGCCAGCTCGGCGGCGAGGCGGTCATGCTGTCGGGCAGCGAGATCCAGCTCGGCCGCGGCGAGACCATCGCCGACACCGCGCGGGTGCTGTCGCGCTATGTCGACGCCATCATGATCCGCACCTCCGGCGAGGACCGGCTGTTGGAGATGGCCGAGGCGGCGACGGTGCCGGTGATCAACGGCCTGACCGACAGCAGTCATCCCTGCCAGTTGATGGCCGATGTGTTGACTTTCGAGGAACATCTGGGGCCGATCGCCGGCAAGACCGTGGCGTGGAGCGGCGACGGCAACAACGTGGCGCAGTCGTGGATTCGCGCGTCGGCCCGCTTCGGTTTCGAGATGCGCCTCGCCTGCCCGGACGAATTGCAGCCGCCGGCCGATCTGGTGGCCTGGGCGACCGGCCAGGGCGCGCGCGTCAGCGTCAGCCCCGACCCGGATACGGTGGTGCGCGGCGCCGATTGCGTGGTTACCGACACCTGGGTGTCGATGGGCGACAAGGAGGCGCCGTCACGACACAATTTGCTGCGCCCGTATCAGGTCGATGACCGGTTGATGAGCCTGGCCAAGCCGGAGGCGATCTTCATGCATTGCCTGCCGGCCCATCGCGGCGAGGAAGTTACCGACGCGGTGATCGACGGGCCGCGATCGGTGGTTTTCGACGAGGCTGAGAACCGCCTGCATGCGCAAAAGGGGATCCTGCTCTGGTGTCTGACCTGACCGCCTCCAGCGATCCGGCAACCGACGACATCGTCCAGCCCTTCCAGATCGAGGCATCCGCCCTGCGCGGCCGGCTGGTCCGGCTGGGCGCCGCCCTGGACGAGATCCTCAACCAGCATGCCTATCCCGAGCCGGTGGCGACGCTGCTCGGCGAGGCGATCGCCGTGGCGATCCTGATGGCCAGCGCGCTGAAATACGAAGGCGTCTTCACGCTGCAGACGAGGGGCGACGGCCCGGTCCCGTTGCTTGTGGTCGACGTCGCCTCGACCGGCGATCTGCGCGGCTATGCCCGATTCGAGGCCGACCGGCTGTCGGCCGCCGCGCCGCCGGCGGTGTCGTCGCTGATCGGCACCGGCCTGCTCGCCTTCACCGTCGACCAGGGCGAATTCACCGAGCGCTATCAGGGCATCGTCGACCTGACCGGGGAGACGCTGGCGGAATGCCTGCAGCACTATTTCCGCCAATCCGAACAGCTCGACGCCGGCATCAGGTTGGCCGTCGGCCGGCGCGACGGGCGCTGGCGGGCCGGGGCGCTGATGGTGCAGCGCCTGCCCGAGCCGGGCCAGCCGCCGCCGGCCAGCGACCGCGAGGACGATTGGCGCCGCGCCATGGTGCTGCTGGGCAGCGCCCGCGAGGACGAGTTCCTGGATACCGGGCTGGCCGCCAACGGCCTGCTCTATCGGCTGTACCACGAGGATGGCGTGCGGGTCTTCGCGCCGCATGCGCTGCGCGCCGCGTGCCGCTGTTCGCGCGAACGGGTCATCGACACCCTGGCCGCCCTGCCGCGACCGGAGGTCGAGGCGTTGAAGGAAGACGGCCGGATCTATGTGCAGTGCGAGTTCTGCAACAGCAGCTACAGCTTCGACGACGCCCAGCTGGCGGCGGTGTTCGACTGAGGGGGCGGTCCGGGAACTGGTCGCCGCGCCATCAATCCGCCATGCTGGAACGCTCCGCTTGCCGACACACGAGGCCGCACAGGCGGCCGCCATCGCAGAACGGGTCCTTGCCACGATGCCTCGCCCCTTACCCGGCCGCCTTGCGGCCCTGCTGATCGCCGTTCTCGCCGTCGCCGGCTGCGAGACGCCACCGCCGGCAGCCCTGCCCGACATCACCTTTGCCAATCTGCCGGGCCTGAGCCTCGACCTCGCCCGCATCGAGGTGGCGCAGAGCTACGATCCGCCCCTGTCGGAACCGCATGTCGACCATCTGCTGCAGACGCCGCCGATGTCGGTCCTACGGCGCTGGGCGGAAGAGCGGCTGATCCCGATCGGTCCGGCGGGGACCGGTACCTTGACGATCGTCGACGCCAGCATCGTCGAGGAAGCGCTGGCCCGCACGCCGGGGCTGAGCGGCGTGCTGCGGCAGGAGCAGTCGGAACGCTATACCGCCCGCTTCGCGGTGCGCCTGGATTTTGAGGATCCCAACACCGGGCAGTCCGGTTATTCCGAAGCATCGATCGAGCGCTCGATCACCGTGGCGGAGAACGCGACCCTGAACGATCGCGAGCGGGTCTGGTTCGAACTGACGGAACAGACCGCTCACGACCTGGACGCCCGCTTCGAGGAGGAGCTGCGCCAGAGCGTGCCCGAACTGGTGCGGCGCTGACGCAAGAACGGCCCGGATCCGGTGGATCCGAGCCGCATGTCTTGCCGACAGATCGTCCGCCGCCGGCGGACTGCGGTAGGGGGACTGTTGCTAGGCGCCGAAGCCGCGCGCCGGGCGGGGCCGAACCGTGGCCGGATGGCGACCGGCAAGCGCCATCGCCGCCAGGCCGCTGAGCACGATCCAGAAGGCGATGATGGCGGTCTGGGCATCGGTCACCCGACCCTCGATCGCCCGCGCCTCGCCGCTGATGTCGATGTCCAACCGCAGGGCGCCGACGAATTCGCCATATCTGACATACGGCACGTAGACGGTGCCCAGCATCTCCGGCCCGACCAGCGCGCCGCGGCGATCCTCGAGCCAGGTCAGCGTCTCGAAGCCGAAAGCGAGATCGGCGAAGGCCGGGCTGCTGTCGACGGCGCCGAGATCGTCGGCGAAGGCGGCCAACACGGTCCGGCCACCGGCATCGACCAGGGCGAAGTCGACGGCCCCGGCGGCGGCCATGACCGCGCCGATCATCCGTGTCTCTTCGGCCGTCGCCCGACCGGCCAATACGCCGTCGAACTCACCGAACTGCGCCTCGATGGCGGCGGCGTGGGCCAAGCCACGCTCGGCCACCAGATCGACCATCAGGGTCCGCTGGATCAGCGTGCCGCCCAGCAGAACGGCCGCCACCATCGCCGCGGCGATGGCACTCATGGAAATGATCAGTCGTTCCTGGCGGCTCTGGTCTTCGGTGAACATCGGCTTCCCCCAAACTCTCTCGGTCTCGCGGTGGATAATCTTGCCGCCGGGCGCTGGGCCGCTTTTGGCAATAATTATCGTTCAATGCATATAAGATTGCCGGAGACAGATTAAAAACTTCATAAAAAACGATCCTAATTCCGATTAACCTGTATCGACCCCGCGAAAATGGCCATTCAGCCGCGCCGGGCGGCGCCGAGAACGCCGCGCAGGAACCGCGCCCCGGCGGCCATCTGGTCGAGCGCGATGAACTCGTTCGGCTGGTGCGCCTGGGCGATATCGCCGGGGCCGCAGACCACGGCGGAAATGCCGGCCTGCTGGAAAACGCCGCCCTCGGTGGCGAAGGCGACGGTGCCTGAGGCGTTGGCGCCGGTCAGCTCGCGGGCCAGGGCCTCCGCCGGCCCGTCCGGTTCGGGACGCAGCGCCGGCACATTGGCGATCTCGACGCTGTCGACCGCCGCCGCGCGGTGGCGGGCGCGCAGACGAGGCAGCAGGTCCTCCGCGACGAAACGATGGAAACGGGCGACCACCGCATCGTCATCCTCGCCGGGCAGGGCGCGGTAGTCCCAGGCGAGCGCACAATGGCGGGCGATGACGTTGACTGCCGTGCCGCCCTCGATGGTGCCGATGTTGAAGGTCGAATAGGGCGGGTCGAAGCCGCTGTCGGGCACCGGGTCGTCGCGCGCCTCGGCCGCCAGCCCGGCAATGAAGGCGACGATCTCCGCCGCCGCCTCGATGGCGTTGAGCCCGGCGCGCGGGTCGCTGGAATGGCCCTCGCGCCCGGTCACTTCGGTGCGGAAGGCGCGCAGGCCCTTGTTGGCGCTGGCCGGCCTCATCGACGTCGGCTCGCCGATCACCACCAGCCGCGGCTTCGGCAGGTGGCGGGTGATGTGGCGGACGAGGTGCGGCACGCCCAGGCAGCCGACCTCCTCATCGTAGGACAGCGCCAGATGGATCGGCGTCGGCGGCGGGTTGGCCGCCATCTCCGGCACCAGCGCCAGGGCCAGGGCGACGAAGCCCTTCATGTCGGCGGTGCCGCGGCCGTAGAGGCGCCCGTCGCGCTCCTCCAGCGAGAAGGGGTCGCTGTCCCAGCCGCTGTCGCCGGGCGGTACCACGTCGGTATGGCCGGAGAGGACGATGCCGCCCGCCTCCGGGGGACCGAAAGTCGCATAGAGATTGGCCTTGCCGCCATCCGCATCGGGCAGCACCAGCGGCTCGATGCCGTGACCGCGCAGATAGTCCGCGACCCAGTCGATCAGGGCGCGGTTGGGCTTGGCGGAGACGGTGTCGAAGGCGATCAGGGTGCGGAGCAATTCGACAGCGGCCGCTGCATCCGTGGCGGTGGCCACCATTCCTAGTTCCGCCAGAATCCGGGGACGATCAGCATCAGCACGGTGAACAGCTCCAACCGGCCGAGCAGCATGCCGAAGGAGAGCAGCCACATGGCGGTGTCCGGCAGGTCGCGGAAGGTGCCGGTGGGGCCGATGATCGGGCCCAGGCCCGGGCCGACATTGGCGATCGCCGAGGCGGCGCCGGACATGCTGGTGACGAAATCGAGGCCGAGCAGGCCCAGCCCCATGGCCAGGGCGACGAAGCTGACGACGAACAGGAAAAAGAAGCTCATCACCGATTCGGAGACCGATTCGGGGATCGGCCTGCCGTTGTAGTAGGCGATGAAGACGCCGTGCGGGTGCATCAGCTTGTTCATCTGCGCCCGCGCCGTGGCATAGGCGACCTGGAAGCGGAAGCCCTTGATGCCGCAGGTCGTCGAGCCGGCGCAGCCGCCGATGAACATCATGAAGAAGAAGCCGCCGATGGCGAACGGTCCCCAACTGCCGTAATCGGCGGTCGCGTAGCCGGTGCCGGTGATGATCGACACCACGTTGAAGACGCAGAGCTGCAGCGCCCGCTCGAGGCCGACACCCTCCAGGTTCTGCCAGACATAGGCGGTCATGGCGGCGATCACGACGACGACGATGGCGAAGAACCAGCGTACCTGGCTGTCGCGGAACAGCGCCCGCAGATTGCCCCGGACCGCCCGCAGATAGAGCGCGAAGGGCAGCGCGCCGGCGATCATGAAGGCGGCCGCCGTATAGTGCACCGCGCCACTGTCGAAGGCCCCCATCGACCGGTCGGAAGTGGAGAAGCCGCCGGTCGAGATGGTGGTCATGGCGTGCGCCAGGGCCGGGAACCAGGGCACCTCGGCGGCCGCGTAGGCAGCGGCGCAGAGCAGCGTCAGCGCCACATAGATCAAGAGGATCGAGGTCGCGATCTGCGCCGCCTTGGGCAGCACCTTCTCCGACGTGTCGGAGCTTTCCAGGCGGAACAACTGCATGCCGCCGACCTGCAGCAGCGGCAGGATCGACAGCGCCATCACGATGATGCCGATGCCGCCCAGCCACTGCAGCAGCGCCCGCCACATCAGGATGCCCGGTGGCGCGGTGTCCAAGCCGACGAGCACCGTGGCACCGGTGGTCGTGATGCCCGACATGCTCTCGAAGAAGGCGTCGGTATAGCTGAGGTTGAGGTCGGCGAAGACGAAAGGCAGCGCGCCGAAGGTCGCTATGACCGTCCACGCCAGGGTGGTCAGCACGAAGGCCTGGCGCACTTTCAAGTCGAACGACCCGCCGCGGCTGGTGATCGCCAGCGCGGCGCCGACGAACAGGGTGGCCGCGGCCGAGCCGCAGAACACCTGCCAATCGGGGTTGCCGACGGCGAGGTCGGCCAACGCCGGCAGCAGCATGGCCGCGGCGAGGATCGACAGCAGGATGCCAAGGACGAAGGCGATCGGGCGGAAGTCGAGCACGTCTTCCGATCTTGGTGGTGCAAAAGCGGGGGCGATCTTTGGACTTTTGTGCCCGGCTTGTCCAGCGCCCCGGTGCCGGCGCCGGGATCAGGGCTTCAGGCCGGCCATGGCCTGGAATTCGCGGCGGAGTTGGATGTCGTCGCGAAAGGCGCCGGTCATCCGGCTGGTGACCATGCTGGTCCCCGCCTTGTGCACGCCGCGGGTGGTCATGCAATGGTGCTCGGACTCGATGATCACCGCGACGCCCAGCGGCTGCAGGGCGCGGTCGATGGCGTCGGCGATCTGCGCCGTCATCTTCTCCTGGATCTGCAGGCGTTTGGCATAGGTCTCGACGACCCGGGCCAGCTTGCTGATGCCGACCACGCGATGCTTGGGCAGATAGCCGACATGCGCCTTGCCGATGATCGGCGCCATGTGATGCTCGCAATGGGATTCGAAGGGGATGTCGCGCAGCACGACCATCTCGTCGTAGCCCTCGACCTCCTCGAAGGTGCGTTGCAGGATCTCGAACGGGTCCTGGCCATAGCCGGCGAAAAATTCGACATAGGAGCGGACCACCCGCTCCGGCGTCGACGACAGCCCCTCGCGCGCCGGGTCGTCACCGGCCCAACGGATCAGGGTGCGGACGGCCTCCTCGGCCTCCTCGCGGGTCGGGCGCAGCGTCTTGTCCTTGTCGGTCGTCGCCGCATTCGAACGTCGCAGCGGGGTCGGGGCCGGGGTCACGACGGTCTCCTCGGTAGCCGTGGCGGGCCGCCGGGCCTTTCCGGCCGGTCCGATGCTAGAACGTGGATCGCTCGGCGGCCGTTTCAAGGCTGGCTCCGGGCCACGGGCGTTCAGTTCGGCCGAGCGGTGTCGTGCGGGCTGTCGAGGGAGAAAGCCGGCACGTCGACATCGAAGCGGTCGCCGTGCGGCGTTTCCATCTCATAGCTGCCGACCATGATGCCGGACGGCGCGTTGAGGGGCGTGCCGCTGGTATATTCGAAACTCTCGCCCGGGCTCAGCACCGGTTCGACGCCGACCACGCCGGCGCCGCGAACCTCCTGGATCCGGCCCCAACTGTCGGTGATGCGCCAGTAGCGGTTGCGGAGCTGGACCGTCTCGCGGCCCGTATTCTCGATGCGGACGTGATAGGACCAGACATAGTGATTGTCCGTCGGCGAGGATTGGTCGTCGAGATAGGACGGCTCGACCGTCACCACAATGTCTCGGGTTTGTGCGCTGTACATCCCGATAACCGCCATCGACCCCAGTTTTCCGGGGCCGGCCGGGCCCCGGATGGGGTTTAGATATCGGCTCGGGCAGGTGTTGTCCTGCGGGGCACCGGCCGGCGACCCGGCGGTCTGGGCGGGGCCGCCGATCGGGTAACGG
>JABDIP010000259.1 GCA_013003675.1 Inquilinus sp. | reverse complement strand
GACCGGCGACGGGCCGCAATCCTTCAACATGATGGCGGAAATCGACGAGCGCGACATCGCCGCCGGCACCCTGTCCGGCACCTTCGTCGGCGTGTCGAGCCTGCAGATCGAGCGAATCAACGAGTTGTTCGCCGCCAGGCTCGCCGGTCGACGCCCCAGCGACACCCGCTAGAGCAGCACTCGTTCGAGCGCAGTTTCCGTTCGAACGGCTCCGGCCCGCGCCGCCGCGCGCGGTTTCAGCGCCGGGCCGCCGCCATGTGGCCGGGCAGTTCGATGTTCACTTCCAGCATCGAGACGCCGCCGGCATCCTCGACATGCACCGAGACCTTGTCCTCGTCGATGCGGATGTATTTGGCGACGACACGCAGCAAGTCCTTCTGCAACTTGGGCAGAAAATCCGGCCCTTTCCGCCCGGCGCGCTCATGCGCCAAGAGAATCTGCAAGCGCTCCTTCGCGGCCGGTGCGGACGCCGGCGACGATCGGAAGAAATCCAGCAGTCTCATGCCGTCCTCCGCAACAGGCGCTGGAAGATGCCGCGCTTTTCTTCCGTCAGGAAGCGATGTTCCAGCGTCTCGCCGAGGAAACGGCCGACCGAGTCGGCATAGGCCTGCCCGGCCACCGATTCGCGATCGAGGATGACCGGCGTGCCAAGGTTAGAGGCGCGCAACACCGCCTCGTTCTCCGGCACGACACCGAGCAGCGGAATGGCCAGGATGTCGAGCACGTCCTCCACTGTCAGCATCTCGCCGCGCGCCACCCTTTGGGTGTCGTATCGCGTGAGCAGCAGATGTTCGCGGACCGGCTCCAGCCCCAACTCCGCGCGCCGCGACTTGCTGGCGAGCACGCCGAGGATACGGTCGCTGTCGCGGACCGACGAGATCTCCGGGTTGCTGACGATGATCGCCTCGTCGGCGAAATAGAGCGCCAGCAACGCCCCTCTCTCGATTCCCGCCGGGCTGTCGCAGATGATGTAGTCGAAGTCCTGCCGCAACTCATCCAATACCCGCGCCACGCCTTCCTTGGTCAGCGCGTCCTTGTCGCGGGTCTGCGAGGTCGGCAGGATCGCCAGATTGTCGACCCGCTTGTCCTTGATCAGCGCCTGCTTCAGCTTGGCTTCGCCCTGAATCACGTTGATGAAGTCAAAGACGACGCGGCGCTCGCAGCCCATCAGCAGATCGAGATTGCGCAGCCCGACATCGAAATCGATGACGACGGTCTTGTGGCCCTTGAGCGCGAGGCCGGTGGCAAAGGCGGCGCTCGAAGTGGTCTTGCCAACCCCGCCCTTGCCCGAGGTCATGACGATAATCTTCGGCACTATCTTCTCCGCCGGTTGAGTGTGGTCATCTTTGGCATCAGGCCAGCGGCTCGATCATCAGCCGTTCGCCTTCCAGGTAGATCTGGACCGCCTTGCCGATCAGGTTCTCGGCGATATCCTCGCGCACGATCCAGTGCCCGGCGACCGAAACCAATTCGGCATCGAGACTCTGGCAAAAGATGCGTGCGTTGCGATCGCCGGCGACACCGGCATGGGCCCGGCCCCGCAGGCGGCCGTAAACATGGACGTGGCCGTCGGCCAGAAGTTCCGCGCCGGGGCTGACCGTGGTCAGGACCACCAGGTCGCCGCCGCGGGCGTAGACCTCCTTGCCGGAGCGGATCGGCCGCACGACGACGGTCGACTCGCCGCTGGCCTGTGTCCCGCCGCCGGCGGCCGGCTCGCCCGCCGCGGCCTCTTCCCGTGGCGAGGAGCGCCAAACCGGAAAGACGCTGAGCCCGGCGGCGACGGCGGCGGCATTCTGTTCCTCGGTGCCGTTCTGCACACCGACGGGCGTCAACTGATGCTGCCGCAATCCGCGAACCAACTCGGCGAACGGAAACGGGCCGCTGCCGGACAGGCCGTCCAAATCCAGCACCACCGGTGCATCGCGAAAGAAGCTGGGCGCCTGGGCGACTTTCTCGGCCAGTTGATCGAAAATCCGGGCGCGCGCAAATCCACCACCTGGATCACCAGGAGCGTGAAAGTGCCGCCACGCAGCTTCAAGGACTGGGGCATCTCCGCAACCGGCGCGTTCATGGGCGCAGCCACAATATTCCTTCCATCCCGTCGTGCCGGACAGTGCCTTGCCGACGCGGTTCTCGGCGGCCGACAATACCAGCCACCGTCCACGTCGGGGCCGCCGCCCCACCCCGGTCCGTCACGGGCCCGTTCCGGGCCCGCGTGGCTCACCCAATCTGCGGCCGAATCATTGGCGTCCGGCCGGGGTTATGCCCCCATCTTGGATTTGTCGAAAGCTTGCAGTCAATAAGGGCGGCATGAAGGCGCGAAAAATCCCGCGCTTTCCTTGATTTTCAGCGGTTTTTCGCCCGTCTGCCGGGAACTCGCCGACACTCCCACGCACGAATCGCGTGTCCGGCGAAGCGCTGCCCGTCCGCCATTCGACAAAAAGGCCCCGCCCGAGGCGGGGGCCGAAGTTCACAGGGAGGTATCGCCCACTGGAGGAAGGTCGATACTGACGACATTCTGGCCCACCCATTGGCGGACCGCAGTGACGGTGATCACCGGAGTCGTCGTCTTCGCGCCGGGGGTGCGCATTTGCATTAAATGGAATATATCACTTCGATATATATCTTGCAATCATATTTCTTTGTGATAGCTTGCCCGATCACAGGAGTGTGATCGATGGATGTTAAAACACTGTGTTTAGGCGTATTGAGCCGCCGGGATTGTTCCGGCTACGAGATCCGCAAGCAGTTCGAGGAAGGGCCGTTCGCCCATTTCCAGGACGCCGGATTCGGCTCGATCTACCCGGCGCTGAAGAAGCTGACCGAAAGCGGCTTGGTGAATTGCCGCGCCGAGGAACAGGATTCGCGACCCGACAAGAAGGTCTACGCGATCACCCAAAAGGGCCGGCAGGCGCTGTTCGACGCCGTCAACCAACAGCCGGCGGCCGACAAGTTGCGCTCCGACTTCATGTTCATGTTGTTCTTCGCCGACCTCCTGGCGCCCGCGGCAATCGACCGGATGATCGCCCAGCGTTCGGCTCACCATGCCAAGTTGCTCAACCGGCTGGAGGGTTGCGATCGGGTCCTGCCGGCGGGTGAGCGGTTCGTCCTGAACTACGGCATCGCAATACATCGCGCGGCCCTCGCCTATTTCGAGGATCATGGGCATGAGCTGGTCGGCGCGCTGCTGCAGAAGGATGTGGCGGAATAGCCGGCTGGCGGCGGAAGCCGCCGGCCCCGACACGGGAAAGGGACCACGATGAGACCGTCATGGGTCATCGCCGGCATCATCGGCTTGGGCGCCTGCGCCTGGATCGTCTCCGGTCAATTGCCCGGCCGGTCGGGTGCCGTCGAGGTCGAGGCGACGTCCACGGCGCCGGCCGAACGTCCGCCGCCATTGGTCCGCGTCGACAAGGTCGCCGCGGAGCCGATGGTCAGCAATTTGATCCTGCAGGGCCGTACGGCGGCCGACCGCAAGGTCGAAATCCGCGCGGAAACCACCGGTCTGATCGAGGAGATCCTGGTCGAGCGCGGCCAGTGGGTGACCGCCGGCACACCTATCGTGCGCGTGTCCACCGACGACCGCCAGGCACTGCTGGACGAAGCGCTGGCGATGCTGGCCTCGCAGCGGATCGAATTCGACGCCGCCCAACAGCTCAATGAGCGCGGCTACCGCGCCGCCACACAGCTCGCCCAGGTGCGCGCCGCGCTGGACGGCGCCCAGGCCCAGGTGGAAATCGCCCGGATCGCCGTCGACAACCTCACCCTCGTCGCGCCTTTCGACGGCACCATCCAGGATCGTTATGTCGAGGTCGGGGACTATGTCGATTTCGGCGATCCGATCGCCCAGATCGTCGATCTGATGCCGCTGCGCGTGATTGGCCAGGTCTCGGAGCGCTATCTCGGGCAGATCGAGGTTGGTGCGGTCGGACTCGCCCGGCTGGTCGACGGTCGCGAGGTCGAGGGCGCGATCAGCTTCGTCGGCTCGGTGGCGGACGAATTCACCCGCACCTACGCCGTGGAACTGGAGGTCGAAAACCCTGACGGACGCATGATCGAGGGGCTGACCGCCGAGTTGACCCTGCCGATCCGACAGGTCCTGGGCCATCGCGTGTCGCCGGCGGTGCTGAGCCTGGCCGAGGACGGCACGGTCGGCGTGAAGACCGTGGATGCCGACGACCGCGTCGTGTTCAACCCGGTCGAAATTCTCGGCGGTAGCGACAACACCATTTGGCTGGGCGGCCTGCCGGCGAGCGTCAAGATGATCGTCGTCGGCCAGGAATTCGTGATGCCGGGACAGAAGGTGCGCCCGGTCGCCGCCACGGAGGTGGGCGGCACCGATGGAGGGGCCGGATGAACGCGCTCATCGATGCCGCCATCAGTCGCTCGCGGACTGTCATCGCCACGCTGCTGCTGCTGCTGATCAGCGGCGCCGCGGCCTATGTCAACATCCCCAAGGAGTCCGATCCGGACGTCAACATCCCGATCATCTATGTCTCGACCACCCTCGACGGCATTTCGCCGGAGGACGCCGAACGCCTGCTCGTTCGGCCGATGGAAGAGGAACTGCGCTCGATCGAGGGCGTCAAGGAGATGAGCGCCACGTCGTTCGAGGGCGGCGGCAACGTCATCCTGGAGTTCGACGCCGGCTTCGACGTCGACACGGCGCTGCAGGATGTCCGCGAGGCGGTCGACCGGGTGAAGCCCGACCTGCCCGCCGAGACTGACGAGCCGACGGTCAACGAAGTCAACCTCAGCCTCTTCCCGGTGCTCGTCATCACCCTGTCGGGCGATGTGCCGGAGCGCACCCTGATCCGCCTGGCCCGCGATCTGCGCGACGAGATCGAAGGCGTGCCGAGCGTGCTCGAGGTGGTGATGGCCGGCGATCGTGAGGAAATGGTCGAGATCATCGTCGACCCGCTGCTGGTCGAGAGCTACGGCCTCAACGGCGACGAGATCGCCCAGGTGGTCAACCGCTCGAACCGGCTGGTCGCCGCCGGCACGCTGGACACCGGCAGCGGCCGCTTCGCGATCAAGGTGCCCGGCCTGTTCGAGGGGCTGGAGGATATTCTCAGCCTGCCGGTGAAGGTCGAGGGCGACGCGGTCGTCGAGTTTCGCGACATCGCCACCATCCGCCGGACCTTCAAGGACCCCGAGGGTTTCGCCCGCGTCGACGGCCTGCCGGCCGTGGCGCTGGAGGTTTCAAAACGAACCGGCGAGAACATCATCGACACCATCGGCGCGGTGCGATCCGTCGTCGAGGCGGAACGCGCCTTCTGGCCCGGCAGCGTCCAGGTGACCTACAGCCAGGACCGGTCGGAAGACATCCGCACCATGCTGACCGACCTGCAGAACAACGTGATCAGCGCCATCCTGCTGGTGATGATCGTCGTCGTCGGCGCGCTGGGCGTACGCAGCGCGGGCTTGGTCGGCGTCGCCATCCCCGGCTCGTTCCTGACCGGCATCCTGGTGCTCTCGCTGCTCGGTCTGACCGTCAACATCGTCGTGCTGTTCTCGCTGATCCTCGCCGTTGGCATGCTGGTCGACGGCGCCATCGTGGTCACCGAATACGCCGACCGGAAGATGACCGAGGGTCAGCACCGCAAGCACGCCTATGCCCTCGCCGCCAAGCGGATGGCCTGGCCGATCATCGCCTCGACGGCCACCACGCTGGCGGCGTTCATGCCGCTGCTGTTCTGGCCCGGCGTCGTCGGCGAGTTTATGAAGTACCTGCCGATCACCCTGCTGGCGACGCTGGCGGCGTCGCTGCTGATGGCCCTGGTCTTCGTGCCGACGCTCGGCGCCTATATCGGCAAGCCCGCCGACCAAGTCGTCACCGACCATGAGCACTCCCTGGCCGGCGAAGATCATGCCGATCTGCAGAAACTGGGCGGCTTTACCGGCGGCTATCTGAAGGTCCTGCGTTTCGCCCTGCGACACCCCGCGAAAGTGCTGGCCGGGGCGGCCGCCGCGCTGATCGGCACGTGGATGATCTTCGTCTTCAACGGCAAGGGCGTCGAGTTCTTCCCCGAGGTCGAGCCCGAGCAGGTGCTCGTGATGGTCCATGCCCGCGGCAATCTGTCGGTCGACGAAAGGGACGGCCTGATGCGGGAGGTCGAGGTCGAGGTGCTGAAACTCGCCGATGAATTTTCCTCGGTCTACACCCGCACCGGCGCGGCCGGCGATGGCCAGGATGTCGCCGAGGACGTGATCGGGCAGATCACCGTCGAACTGAACGATTGGGACAAGAGGCGGCCCGCCGACGAAATCCTGACAGAGATCCGGACGCTGACCGCCGGCCTCGCCGGCATCCAGGTGGAGACCCGGGAGCCGGAAAACGGCCCGCCGGTTGGCAAGCCCGTGCAGGTGCAGTTCAGCTCGCGCTTCCCGGAATTGCTGCCCGACGCCATCGTCAAGACGCGCAATTTCATGGAAACGATGGACGGGCTGGTCGACATCGAGGACAGCCGGCCGATCCCGGCAATCGAGTGGGAGATCGCGGTCAACCGCTCACAGGCGGCGAAATACGGCGTCGACGTGACCGCCGTCGGCGATTCGATCAAGCTGGTGACCACCGGCCTGACCATCGGGTCCTACCGCCCCGACGACAGCGACGACGAGATCGACATCATCGTCCGCTATCCGGAGCGGTGGCGCAGCCTGAATCAGCTCGACGATGTCCGCGTGTCCAGCGGCCTTGCGTCGATCCCGATCAGCAACTTCGTCACCCGCACGGCGCAGCCGAAGGTCGGCACGCTGAACCGCGTCGACGCGCGCCGCGTGATGACGGTGAAGGCCGATCTCGCCGAGGGCGTGCTGGCCGACAGCATGGTCAGCGCCCTTCGCGCATGGCTGCCGACCGCCGGCATCGACCCCCGGGTCGAGTGGGAATTCAGGGGCGAGGACGAGGAACAGAAAGCGGCGCAGGCGTTCCTGGGCAAGGCCTTCGGCGTCGCGTTGTTCATCATGGCCATCATCCTGGTCACCCAGTTCAACAGCTTCTACAGCGCCCTGCTGATCCTCTCGGCGGTGGTCATGTCGACCTCCGGCGTGCTGATAGGTCTGCTGGCGACGGCGCAGCCCTTCGGTATCGTCATGACCGGGATCGGCGTCATCGCGCTGGCCGGCATCGTGGTCAACAACAACATCGTGCTGATCGACACGTTCGACCGGCTGCGCGAAACCACCGACGACGCGATGGATGCCATCATGCGCACCGGCGCGCAGCGCTTGCGGCCGGTCCTGCTGACCACGGTGACCACCATCCTCGGCCTGACGCCGATGGTGGCGCGCACCAATATCGACTTCATCACCCGCGAGGTGTCGTTCGGCGCGCCATCGACGCAATGGTGGGTGAGCCTGTCGACGGCGATCGTATTCGGCCTCTCCTTCGCCACGGTGTTGACGCTGGTCGTCACCCCATCGGCACTGATGGTGCGCGCGAATGTCCACGCCTGGCGCCAGCATCGCCGGGAGCGGCGCGCCGAATCCGCCGCATCGCGGGCGCCGGCCGCCGCTCGGAGACCTCGGCGCAAGTCGGCGACCGTCGGTGGCCGGTTGGCCGACGCCGCCGAATAGTCGGCCGGGCGGGCGGCCCGCCCTACTCGCCGAATTCCTGCACCGCGGCAAGGATACGGGCCAGGGTCGTAAGCCAGCACGCCGCCCCGAAGCCATAGGCGATCCAGGCGAACCAATCGGGAAACAGGCACAGCGCGACGAAGGCGGCGATGGTCTCCGTCCCCTCCGCCAGCCCGCCGATATAGTACAGCGACTTGCGGCCACGGATCTCGGTGGTCAGCGCCCGCTTCGCCGCCATCACCGCGTAAGCGAGAAAGGCCGACCCGGTGCCGACGAATGAGAAGATCAGGAAGGCGGCGGCCAGCGCCTGGTCCGGCCGGCCGACGGCGAAACCGAAAACGGCGCCCGAATAGAACAGGAAATCGAGCACGATATCGAGATAGCCGCCGAGGTCGGTGATCCCGGCATGGCGGGCGATCGCTCCGTCCAAGCCGTCCGCGACACGGTTCAACAGGATCAGCGCCAGCGCCAGCCAATAGTGCTGGAACGCCAACGCGACCGCCGCCCCGCCGCCGATCGCGAAGCCGCCGACGGTGACCGCATTGGCCGACAGGCCGGCCAAAGCCAGCCAGCGGCCCACCCGATCGAGCGGGCCTTCGATGATGCGGCGCATGGCGGGATCGAACATGGCGCTCGGCTGCGGTTGCGATTGCGTCCCCGATGCATAGGCGCAAGCCGGGCCGGCTGGCAACGCCGCCGCCGCGGCGATCGATCACGGCTTGGCGAGGCGGCGGATTTCATCGCTTGTTAACGGGCCGTTGCGACGATCCGCCCGAGCGACACCCGCCCGCCGATTTCCGCCGCTCCGGAGCCCGCCATGCCCCACGCCCAAGCCGCGGCCGCGACCGTCAACAAAGCCTTCCAAGTGCTGCTCACCGGCGAGAAGCCGGAAGACCCGTGCCGCTATCGTTTCGCGCTCGATGGAGTCGACTATTCGGTCGCCCTCACCCTGGGCGAGGAGAGGTTCCACTACCGCATTACCGCCCGCGTCGGCACCCGCCCCTACTCGGCGGAGAACGCCGATGCGCGCGTGGCCATCGCCGAAATCCTGCGGCAGAGCCGCGAACTCGATCGGGCGCATTTCCTCAGCGATCGGCACCAGGGCCTATGGGCCTACGCCGACCGCGATGCCGAAGGGTCGGCGACGCCGGACGCGGTGGTTCACGAGACCTTGTTGTTCCTGCAGGAGGCGCGGCCCTTCATCCGCCTGCTGGCGGACTACGCCTGAGCCCTCTCAGCTCGGGTCGCCGCCCGGCACGCTTCGCGGTACCTCGGGCAGGTTGAACACCTGGCCCGGGTAGATCAGGTCGGGGTCGCGAATTTGACCGAAATTGGCCTGATAGATCACGGTGTACTGAATGCCGTGGCCATAGACCCGGCGGGCGAGGCGCCACAGGCTGTTGCCGGGCTGGACGATGACCCGCGAATAGCCCGGCGGGGCCTCGACGATCTCCAGCGGCCGCTCGAACGGCGTCTCCGCCCGCGCGGTAACGGCGCCGCCGGTGTCGACCTCATCGACGCGCATGGCATGGACGCCCGGCGCGACCGGCTCGGTCGGCTGCACCTGGAAGACGCCGCTGGCGTCGGCCTGGGCCTCGCCGACGAGCTGGTTGTCGAGATAGAGCCGCACGGCTGAGTCCGGTGCCGAACGGCCGCTGACGATGAGCTGCCCCTCCTCGTCATAGTCGACGACGTCGATGCTGACCGGCGGCGACTCCGCGTCCGTGCCGCTCGGCGGCGTCGGCGTATCCGGCGCCCCCGGCGCGGGGCCGGCCGCCGGTGCCTGCAAGACGCGGGTGGCGCCGATTTCATCGCGCGGAATCAGCAGCGCCAGCGGCTTCTCCCGTTCCTCGTCGGCCTCGCTGTCGCGGCCGGCGATGTCCCGTCGCGGCTCCGGCGCGATCAGTACGACGACTTGGTCGGACATACGCTGCTGGCCGCCGATCTGCGCCACCAGCCCCAACTCGTGCTGGCCGGGCGACAGCGGCCGGTCGGAGACGAAGACCCAATCGCCACGGCCGTCGGCGGCAACCCGGCCGATCTCCTCCTCGCCATCGTAGATGATGACGATCGCTCGCGGCTCGGCGCGGCCGGCGATCACCGCGTCGCCGTATTCGTTGACCCGCACCACGGCGAAAGTGGGCGGTCGCATCGGCGGCAACAACGCCTGCTGGCCGTCGGCGGCCGCGGGCGGCGACGGCCGTTGCACGATGGCGGCGCTGCCGCTGGTGGCCCGGCCCGCGGCGGGGGGCGTCGGCGTCGCCC
>JABDIP010000234.1 GCA_013003675.1 Inquilinus sp. | reverse complement strand
AGCGAGACGAAATACTCGCTGGTCAGGGCATAAGCCTCCGGCGTCCCGGGCAGGATGTCGAAATGCCGCAGCAGGTCGCGGCCGGTCAGGTGCGGCGGCAGGCCGGCGGCCTCGCCGACACCGATGTTGATCGACGGTTCGCGGAAATAGACCGGCACCAGCTGCGCATGGATGTCGGTCAGGTGCAGAAGGGTGACCTGGCCGACCGGCCGGAACCGGAGCAGGTCGGACTGGCCGAGGGCCTGGGCGGCAGCCCGCTTCGCAAGGCCGGTCGAGCCGACGGCCGCCGCCGTCGCGATCGCCACCTGCATGAAATCGCGTCTGTTCAACATCTCCAGCTCCGCTGAAAACGGTCGGCGTCGAGAGCGCCGCGTGAAGCGCCCGGCACCAAGTGCCGGACGCTATCGGTCAGGGGCGCGAGCCTATTGCCGGACCGCCGGCGTCTCGACCGGCAGCCCCATGCCGCGCCATGCCAGGTAAAGCTCGAGATTGATGTACTCGTCCGAGCCATAGCCGAAGCGATCGGCCCGGACCTGCTGGTTGCAACCGCGGAAACGGCGGTGCAGCGAGCCGACGCCCTGCCATTTCAGGCGATAGGTCGGAAAGCCGTTCGAATGACCCTGGCTCAGCATGTCGGCACGCAACGACATGCCGTAATTCGCCTCGTGGCAACTCGCGCAGGACATGTCGAGCTGACCGCGGCGCTGGTAGTAGAATTCACGCCCGGCCTCGAAGAACGGCTGCATCGGTCCGTCGATCTCCACGGCGACTGGCACGCCGCGCGACTGATAGCGGACAAAGGTCATCATCCCGAGCAGTTCCGGCGATTCCCACCGCCAGGGCTCGGCCTGCATGTTCTCGGTGCGGCACAGGTTGATCCGCTGCTCGAGATTGATTGGCTTGCCGGTGGCCTCGGAATAGACCGGATAGCGGGCACCGACCCCGTTCATGCTGTCCTCGGCATCGCCGTGGCACGACTCGCACGACTTGCCGGCGGCGCCGTCGGCGGTCTCCCACAACTCCTCGCCGTTCTCGACCCAGAGGAACCCGGGATTGATGAAGTCGTCGTCCTGCAGCGCCTGGGTCTCCGGCGTCCGGAACTCGTAGCCGGAAATCAGTTCGCCGAGGGGGCTGCCTTCCGGCGGCGGGACCGATGGCCGGTCCTGGGAGAAGCCGACGCTCCAGCCCGTGATCACGAATGCAGCCGCGGCCATGCCGCCGATCGTCAGCGCCTTGTTCACCATTTCCTCCCGAACCGCAGGGCGGTCATCCGTTCTAGTTGACCGTCAGCTCGGCCGTTTCCGTGTACACAGAGCCGTCATCGTCCTTCCAAGTGAACTCGAAGGTGCCGCTCTCCTCCGCGGTCATGAAGAACTGCATGTACGGGTTGGCCGAGATGGCGCCGTGCCAGTCGGCGCTGAATACCTCGTCGCCGTTAAAGGTGCAGGTGAATGTGTTGATGATCTGGCGCGGGATGATCTCACCCTTACTGTCGCGCCGTTGACCGGACTCCATCTGGTGCGAGATCAGCGTCTTGATCTCGACCACCTCGCCCTTGGCCGCCTCTTTCGGTACCCGCACCCGGGGTCTAACGCCTGCCATTGCTCGATATCCTCCGTTAGCCGCCGCAGCCGCCGATCGTGACCTTGACTTCCTTCTTGGCCATGTAGACCGAACCGTCGCTCATCTGCGCCACCGCCACGACGTTCTGCGTCCCGGCGAGCCGCATGCGCGTCGACGCCTCGGCGACGCCGGAGCGCGGCGTGAAGCGGAAGGTCGCCACCTCCGGCAGCGGATTGCCCTCGGCGAAGATGCTGACCGACTTCACGTAGTCATTGGTCGTCATCGGGCTGTCGATCCGAACCGACACCGGCACCGTATTGCCGTTTTCCGCGATCTCCGGCAGGACGAGGTCGATCCGTCCTTCCTTCGGCTCCGCGCCGCCGAAACGCTCGGCAACGATCGCCGACACGTCGTCCGCCGTCGCCGATGCCCGGCCGGGCGCCAGTGGAACCGCGGCGGCGGCGATAAGCCCGATGCCGGCGAACCGCAAGATTTCCCTGCGCGTCACCGGGACCGTGCGGGTGGTAAGTCTGACCTGCGCCATTCCCTCGTCCTTGCTTGTCACTATGCACCGGCGCGATCGTATGCGCCCCGCGGGCCCATCGCCCGCGCCATCACTGCTCTTCGGTCAACGTCATCAGATAGGCGACGACATCCTCGACCTGCTGGGCGTCGAGGATCGGCTTGTCGCGGAATGCCTCGGAGACGTCGTGCAGCCCCTCCGTCCGATAGAAGGCCGGCATGAAGCTATCCGGGTTGACGACCTTGGCGTCGACGACGCGCAGTCTCAATTCTGCCGCATCGTATCGGTTGGCGACGCCGTAAAGGCTCGGGCCAACCTCACCATGAAAGGGCTGCTCGGCGATCGGCATGACGTGGCAGGACAGGCAATTGCCCTGCCGCCGGTTGATCGCCACCGCCCGCCCGCGCTCCGGGTCGCCCGGCGCCGCCGTCAGCGGCTCGGGGATACTGAAGCCATCGACCACCCGATAGGCCACGACACCCTCGCCAAGCGCGGGGCCGATCATCGCCAGGACTGCCACTCCGGCACCCAGCACGGCAAATATGGCGCGACGTCGCGTCAATGGGCTTCCCCTCTTCTCGGCGGCCGATGCGGTACGAGACGCCCGCCCGGCTCATTCTTGATTCGTCAACCGGCCCTCACTGGTCGGTGCCATCATATTCGCGTTCGATAAACTATCAACACCGAATGCGCGGTTCAGACCGCCCGGCCAGAACTAGAAGCCCAGCTTGTCCACCAGCGCGTCGATCGCCGCGCGCGCGCAGGCGTCGTCCGCATCGCCGCCGGGCGCTCCGGAGATGCCAATGCCGCCGACGATCGACCCGGCGGACTCGACCGGCACACCGCCGCCGAGCATCAACGCCCCCGGGATATGTCGGGTTGCGGCGATCGGGCCGCCCACCTCGGACCCCTCCTCCAGCTCCAAGGTGGCGGTGCGGAAACTGACCGCCGTCCAAGCCTTGCGCTGGGCGGTCTCCACCGTATGCGGACCGGCAAAGCGGTCGCGCAGGACGACCTGGGTAAGGCCGAAACGATCGACCACGGCGACCGCCACCTGGAAACCCTCGCCGCGACAGCTCTCCATCGCCGCCTGCGCCAGTTCCAGGGCCGTCTGCGGCGCCATCACCTCGAAGCCGATCAGGGCCTCTTCCTCCGCCTGGGCCGTCGTCGCCAGGCACAGTGCCACGGCCGCCAGGGCGATCCGGTGCTTCGCCATCATTGCCTCCTGTCCTTTGCTACGCCGGACGTGCCCGGCCGTTGTCGTCGCTCGGTAGTCGGTTCAGAGCCCCTCGGCGACCGAGCGCTCGGCGGACCGGGGCATTGGGCGGAACATGCCGTCCAACAGCCCCCAGAATTGATATTCGCCGATGTAGCCGGTTATCCGTCCGACTTCCCGACCGTCGTCGAACAGCACGAATGTCGGCGTGAAGACGATTGCGTCGATGCCGGCCAAATCCGACGGCCGCTCCGCATCGATGTCAACACGGCGCAGGGGCGCCGCGGCCGCCAAGTCGGAAAGCGGGTAGATGGCGCCGATCTCGCGATCCCAGGCGCGGCAATAGGGACAGCCAGCCGACTCGAACATCACCAGTTCAGCGGCCGTTGCCATCTGGGCGCCCGCCAGCCAGACCAGAAACGCACCTACAAATCGGCTGGCACGGATTGCCGCGGGACGCCGGCATGTGCGCATCGGCCCTCGCATCGGGCGGACCGCTTGCGACACGGCGCGCCCAGTGGTTTCATATTCGCTGTGACGAATATGTTGTGCGAGGCACTGGGCGACAAGGAAAAAGAGCACCGTCCGGTGGCGGCGGGTGTGGCTACCGGACCGTAGCGTATTCAAGGCGCCGCGCGAGGGCGGGCCCATTGGGACTGCAATAGAGGCCATAGAGAAGTTCGATAACGGCTCTGCTCTCCTCACTGGCGAGCCTGTAGAAGATGGTCTTGCCGTCGCGCCGGGCATCGACCATCCGGTCCTTGCGCAATCGCGCGAGCTGTTGCGACAACGTCGGCTGGCGGATGCCGATGGCGTCCTCCAACTCGTTGACCGCCTTTTCGCCGTCGATCAATTGGCAGAGGATCAGCAGGCGGTTCGAATTCGACAGCGACTTCAACAGCCGCTCCGCATCCTCCGCCCCCTGTCGAAGGAGGTTGAAATCGATCTTCATGACTGCACCAAACCCCTTTCGCACCACGGGCTTTGCCCACAGGGCTCACAAACCGCAGCGAGCGCCACAAGTACTGCTTTCCGGCCTTTATCGGAAGACCGTTTCCCTTCACATTGTCGCCAGGGCCATGGTCCGGCTTGACTTGGCCGTGCCAGCGAGGCAATGGGCGGCGGCCGGCTGACTCCGCCGCCACCGTCGAGATCGCCCATGCGCTTGCGACATTTGCTGTATGACCTCGCAGTCTTCTTCAGCGCCGCCTGTGCCCTGACGCTGGAGATCGTCGCCGGGCGCCTGCTGGCGCCCTATGTCGGCATGTCACTCTACACCTGGACCGCGATCATCGCCGTGGTGCTGGCCGGGCTGTCGGTTGGCCATTGGCTCGGCGGCCGCATGGCCGGGCCCGAAGTCGATGCGCGGCGCGGCGCGGTCAGGCTAGCGGTCGCCTTTGCGCTTGCCGCCGCGAGCAGTCTGGCGACCCTGGTCCTGCTGCGCGTGCTGGCGGGTCCGATCCTGGGGCCCGCCCTGCCGCCGCTCGTCGCCCTGGTGCTGCTGACAACGCTGGTCTTCCTGCCGCCGAGCCTGTTCGCCGGCATCGTCTCGCCGTTGGTCGCCAAGCTGGCCCTCGACGGCGCCCTGGACCAGACCGGCCGGATTCTGGGACGGCTCTATGCCCTGGGCGCTGCCGGCAGCATCCTCGGCACGCTGGCCACGGGCTATCTGTTCATCTCGTGGCTCGGCTCGACCGGCACCGTGCTGGCGGTCGCCGCCGTCTATGCCGCGCTCGCCCTGCTCTTCATGCTGGCCCACCGACAGGCGATCGTGGCACCGGCGGCGGTGCTGCTGGCCGCCGCGGCACTGCTCGGCCCGGCGGGGAGCCGGGTCGGGGCGTTCGCCGCCCCGTGCGATACCGAGAGCGACTACTACTGCATCCGCGTCATCGATTTCGCGCCGCAGACGGGGCGGCCGAGCGGCCTGCTGGTGCTCGACCATCTTGGACATGGAATCAACGACCGCGACCAGCCCGAACTGCTCTACAGCCCTTATCTGCAGTTCACCGACGAATTGGCGCGGCAGCGCTTCGCAGACCGCCCGATCAGCGCGTTCTTCATCGGCGGCGGAGCCTACACGCTGCCCCGCGCCTGGCAGCCGGCCGGCCGCGCCGGTGAGTTGATCGTCGCCGAGATCGACCCGGCGGTCACCGCCATCGCGGCCGAACGCCTGTGGCTGGAGCCGGGCGAGCATCTGACAGTGCTGCATCAAGACGCCCGCGTCGCCCTGCAGGCGATGCCGGCCAGCCCGCGCTTCGACGTGGTGTTCGGCGACGCCTTCCACGACATCTCGATCCCCCAGCATCTGGTCACCGACGAGTTCCACTACGAGATCGCCCGCCGCCTGCGCCCCGGCGGCTTCTACGCCATCAACGTGATCGAAGCGCGCCGCGACCCGGTATTCCTGCTCAGCTTGGTTCGGACGCTCCGCCAACGCTTCGCGGCGGTCGAGGCCTGGCTCGATGTCGAGGAGTTCGTCAGCCCGGGCCGGGTAACCTATCTCCTGCTCGCCAGCGACCGGCCAACCGGGCTCGACCGGCTGTTCTCGACGCGCGGGTTCGAGCGACTCTGGCTGCGGGTGCCGGAGGAGGAGTTGGCGCCTGCCGCCGACGCGTTCGTGCTGACCGACGATTTCGCGCCGGTCGACCGGCTGATGGCGCACATCCTCTTCGAGCCGTCGCTGAACGACTGATCGGTGGCATCAGGGCCGTACGTAGGCCCAGCCCTGCTGCTGCAACTCGATCAATTCGACAACCCCGGAGGCTACCATCTCCGCTTCCGACAGCAGGCCGATTTCCCTGCCCTCGTTGCGGCTCATCGCGCTGTGGGTGTTACCGCAAGCGGCGAAGCTGAGATCGGGCAGTTCAAGGGACATCGCGCCGATGCGATCGCGCACCGGCGAGGTGTCCTCGCGCAGCATGTGCAGGCCCGGCCCATAGGCGACGATGCGCACCTCCACCGTCTCGCCGATCGACTCGTAGTATTTTATGACGTTGGCCGCATTGTTGAGCGCCAGAGTCATCTTCGCGGGGTCGTTCTCGTCGACATGGATCGCCACCCGATTGTCGGCGGCCTGCGCCAGCGGCGAGGCGCCGATCGACACAGCTGCGAGCGCGAGCGCGGCGAAAATGCCCAATGCTACGAGTCTAGTCATGGTCTTCCTCCCTCGCGAGCGCGACACGGTGCTTTCTATTCACGCTGGCCGCCTCATGCCGTACGGCCGACATATTCACATTGCCGAATGTAAGGAAGATATGGGGCTGGAACCAGATGAAATCTGGCCGCACCGCCGCCGATGACGCCGGTATCGTGCTTCCGCGCAAAAGTAAACGGCCCAGCCATTTCTGGCTAAGCCGTTGTTTTATCTGGTTGCGGGGGTAGGATTTGAACCTACGACCTTCAGGTTATGAGCCTGACGAGCTACCGGGCTGCTCCACCCCGCGTGATCGGGTGTCGGAAGACGGAAGTCAGAAGTCAGTAGGTCTGGCGTCTGGTTCCGCCCTGCGGATGTCTGATGTGGTGTTGGCTGCCACGGGGGGTGGCTGGTGCGAAGGAAGGTGAGTATGTCTGTCAGGGTCCTTCTGACTTCTGACTTCTGACTTATGACTTCTGACTTCTGACTTCTGACTTCTGACTTCTGACTTCCGTTCTTGGAAGACCTGGCGGCGACCTACTCTCCCACGCCTTGAGACGCAGTACCATCGGCGCTGAGGGTTTTCACGGCCGAGTTCGGGATGGGATCGGGTGTATTGCCCCTCGCCATGACCACCAGGTCGTCGAAGAACGGATTCAGGAGTCGGAAGACGGAAGTCAGAAGACGGAAGTCAGACCGGCTAGCACCGTTCTGACTTCTGACCTCTGACTTCTGAACCTGATTGCTGCGGTTGCTGCGCGCCCGGGGGGGGCGGTTTTGCGAGCGGCTGGGATCAAGCCGATCGAGCGATTAGTACCGGTTAGCTTCACGTGTTGCCACGCTTCCACACCCGGCCTATCGACGTGGTGGTCTTCCACGGCTCTCAAGCGAGACCTGGTTTTGAGGGGGGCTTCCCGCTTAGATGCTTTCAGCGGTTATCCTGTCCGCACTTAGCTACCCGGCGGTGCGGCTGGCGCCACAACCGGTCCACCAGAGGTGCGTCCATCCCGGTCCTCTCGTACTGGGGACAGCGCCTCGCAAGTCTCGAACACCCACGGCAGATAGGGACCGACCTGTCTCACGACGTTCTAAACCCAGCTCACGTACCACTTTAATTGGCGAACAGCCAAACCCTTGGGACCTGCTCCAGCCCCAGGATGTGATGAGCCGACATCGAGGTGCCAAACACCCCCGTCGATGTGGACTCTTGGGGGGTATCAGCCTGTTATCCCCGGCGTACCTTTTATCCGTTGAGCGATGGCCCTTCCACGCGGGACCACCGGATCACTATGACCGACTTTCGTCTCTGCTCGAACCGTCGCTCTCGCAGTCAGGCAGGCTTATGCCATTGCACTCATCAGCTGATTTCCGACCAGCCTGAGCCTACC
>JABDIP010000220.1 GCA_013003675.1 Inquilinus sp. | reverse complement strand
CGAGCGAGGCCGAGGCATAGGGCGAACCGCGGGCCGACCGCGAACCCGAGCCGCCGCCGCAGGCGCCGAGGACGAGCGCGGCGGCCAGGGCGACGACCATGCCGGTGGCCAGGCCGTATCGGGACGGCGGAAAGCGGTACGTCATCGACCAATTCCTCCTAACGCGCGGCCCGGGTCAGCGCAGCAGATCGGCGAATTCCGCCAGCACCGCGCGATAGACGTCGCGCTTGAAGCCGACGATGTGCGCCAGCACCTCGTCGGCGGTCGACCAGCGCCAGTCGTCGAACTCCTGCACATGGGCGGCCAGGTCGATCTCCTCGTCGCGGCCGGTGAAGCGTAGCGCGAACCATTTCTGCTTCTGGCCGCGATAGCGGCCCTTCCACACCTTGCCGAGCAGGTCCGGCGGCAGGTCGTAGCGCAGCCAATCCCGGCTTTCGGCCAGAACTTCCGCGCTATCGGTACCGGTTTCTTCTTTCAATTCCCTCAACGCCGCATCGCGCGGCGCCTCGCCCTTGTCGATACCGCCCTGCGGCATCTGCCAGGCGCCGGGCGTGTCGCTGCGGCGGGCGACGAAGATGCGATGGCGCGGATCGATCAGCACGATACCGACGCAGGCGCGGTAGGGCAGGGTTGCCGGATCGGGCATCCGCGCGCGCTTCCCGCCCTTCTTCTTGCCGCCCATCGTCTCAGCCGGCGGTCGGCCGTTCGATGACGGCGGAAACCGGCACCAGCACGATGCCCTTGCGCTCCAGCGTCGGGAACCAGGCGGCCAGCCGCTCGAAGGTCAGCGGCAGCGGGCCGGCCAGGCCGACCGCGACGCCGCGCTGCCGGGCGATCTCCTCCAACTCCTGCAGACGCAGATCGATGGTGTCGCGGTCCACCACCGCGTCGATCCGGCGGTCGTTGGCGACCACCGGCAGGCCGACCCGGTTGCCCACGGTGCCGGCGCGGCTGTTCGCCGCCGCGCTGTTGTCGAGCAGCAGCAGGCCGCGGTTGCGCAGAATGGTCAGGACCGGCGACAACGCCTCCTCGGACAGGGTGAAGCGCGAGCCCATCTCGGTGATCACGCCGACATAGCCGACGCCACGCCCCAGCACCCACTCCAGCCGGCCGCGATTGTTCGCCGGGCCGAGCGAGGTCAGCAGGGTATGCGGCCCGGGGGCGTCGCGCGGATAGCTGTCGGGTTCCATCGGCAGCATCATCAGGGTCTCGTGGCCGACCGTGCGGGCCGCCTTCAGCCAGGCGTCGAGATCGCGTGCATAGGGCGTGAAGGCCAGGGTCACCGGGGGCGGCAGGCGGCGGATCGCGGTGTTCGTCGCCGCGTCGGCATGGCCCATATCGGTGACGACGACGGCGATCCGCGGCCGGGTGTCGGCGGCGTCGAAGGGCCGGGCATAGACCTGCCGGGGCAGCCGGCCATCGGCACCGATCTTCGGCAGCGCACCGTCGGCGGTCTGCTCGACCAGGCCCGGGGCGGGCGCCGGCGGCAGGGCCGGGGTCTCGCGCGTTCCCGGCGGCGGCCGGTTGCCGGCGACCGGCTGCGCCATCGCGGTGTTGAGGGAAAGCTCGGCCGGTGGCGGCGCCTCGGCGCCGGCACCGCCGATCGGCACCGGCAGGATGACCCTGGCGGTCAACGAGGTACGGTCGGCCTCGGCGCGCAGCCGGTCCATGGTGGTATCGGCGGACAGCGCCAGCCACAGCACGGCGCCGGCCAATGCCACGGCCAGCACACCGGCGGCGGCGGCGGCGACGCCGACCCGTGGAATCGACCGCGTCCGGTCGGCGGTCGACAGTTTCAGAGACTTCGCCACGGCCCGGATCGGCCGGCGGTCGTTCCGGCGGCCGGCGGGCTAGTTGACGACCCGCTGGCCGAACAGCGCGATCCCCCGCAGCAGGTCGACGGCGCGGGCGAGCTGGTAGTCGAAGGGCTGCTCGTTCTCCGCCGCCGCTTCGGCCGCCTCCTCGGTGGAGGCGTCGGCCTCGCTGGACAGGGCGCCGCGCAGATCCGCCTCGCGCCGGCCGGCGACATCGATCTCCTCCAGCCGCGCCGGCTGCACCTCGATGTCGGGCGCGATGCCGAGCGCCTGGATCGAGCGGCCGGACGGCGTGTAGTAGCGCGCCGTGGTCAGCCGCATGGCGCCCTGGCCGCCCAGCGACATGATGGTCTGCACCGACCCCTTGCCGAAGCTCTGGGTGCCGAGCAGCACCGCCCGGCCATGGTCCTGCAAGGCACCGGCGACGATCTCCGATGCCGAGGCCGACCCGCCATTGATCAGCACCACCAGCGGCAGGCCGTTGATCAGATCGTCGTCGCGGGCATTGAAGCGCTGCGCCAGATCCTCGTTGCGGCCGCGGGTCGAGACGATCTCGCCCTGCTTGAGGAAGATGTCGGATACCGAGACCGCCTGATCGAGCAGGCCGCCCGGGTTGTTGCGCAGATCGAGGACGAAACCGATCAGATCGCCGCCGAGTTCGTCGGCGATCGCGTCGATCGCCTTCTTGACCTGGGTGTCGGTCTGTTCGGTGAAATTGGCTACGCGGATATAGCCGACATTGCCCTCGGTGCGCGACCGCACCGACTGGATGTTGATCACCGCCCGGGTCAGCGTGACGTCGAACGGCTCCTCGTCGCCGCGCAGGATGGTCAGCAGGATGTCCTCGCCGACCTTGCCGCGCATGCGGTCCACCGCGTCGTTCAGCGTCAGGCCGAGCACCGGTTCGCCGTCGAGATGGCTGATCAGGTCGCCGGCTTCCAGCCCGGCGCGCGCCGCCGGGGTGTCGTCCATCGGGGTGACGACGCGGACCAGGCCGTTCTCCATCGTCACCTCGATGCCGAGCCCGCCGAACGCGCCGCGCGTCTGCACCTGCATGTCGCGGAAGCTGTCGGCGTTGAGGAAGCTGGAATGCGGGTCGAGCGAGGTGAGCATGCCGCTGATCGCCGCCTCGATCAGTTCCTTGTCGGAAACCTCCTCGACGTATTCCGCCCTGACCCGCTCGAAAACCTCGCCGAACAGGTCGAGCTGGCGGTAGGTATCCGCCCGGTCGTCGTCCTGGGCATGGGCCGTGAGCGGAGCGACCAACAGGAAGGCCAGCAACAGGGCGGCAAATCGCATTTCCGTCATCCTCGTAATCTCTCTCGGGCCATCGCCAGCCCCTGGACCGGGTTCACTGGCTGCCCGTTGCTTCTGAATTCGAAATACACCGACGGGTCATCCGTACCGCCGATTTGCGGCAAAGCCGTGACACCGACCGGTTCGCCGGCCAGAACCTGTTGGCCGACGCGGGCATCGATCCGTCCGAATCCCGAGATGAGCGAATGATATCCGCCGGTGTGTTCGAGGATCAAGAGTTCCCCATAGCCCTTGAATATGCCGGAAAAGCGCACTTCCCCGTCCAGCGGCGCCACGACCGGCGCGCCCGGATAGGGGATCAGCGTCAGGCCGCGGCTGCTCTCGCCGAAGGCGTCGGGCTGCCCGTAGCGCACGGCGATCTCGCCGCTGACCGGCAGGATGACCCCGTCGATGACCGGCAGGGCCGCCAATGCCGTCGCCTCGCCGCGGGCCACCTCGCGGCCTTCCTCGACCGCCGGATCGTCGGGCGGCGCAGCGGCGGCATCCCGGGCCGCCTCCTCCTCGATCCGGGCGAGCAGGTCGCGCAGGCTGTCGGCCTCGTCCGCCAGCGTCTGCAGGCGGCGCTCGACGTCGCTGCGCCGGGTCGCCGTTTCCGCCAGCAGCGCCTCGCGCCGCGCCACCAGGTCGTTCAGCCCGCCGATGCGCAGGTCGAGCTCGCCGCGCTTGGCTTCGGCCGCCTCCCGGCGGTCGGCCAGGTCGAGCCGGACCATCGCCAGATCGTCGAGCTGGCGGCGCAGCACCCGTGCCTCCGCTTCGATCGCCGGCATCGCCGCCCGCAACAGGGTGGCGGTCCGCAGCGTGTCGACCGGCGCGCTGGGGCGGGCCACCATGGCCTCCGGCGGCACCCGCGACAATCGCGTCAGCCCGCCCAGCAGCACCGCCAGCTTGTCGCGCTGTTCGTCGAGGCGCACCAGCCGCTCGGCCACTTCCTCGGACAGCACCAGCATCGCCCGCTCGATCTCCAGCAATACCGCGTGCTGGCGCATGATCTCCACCGAGGCGGAGATGCTCTCCGCGCGCAAGGCGGAGACCTCGCGGTTCAACCGCGCGACCTCCTCGTCGAGTTGGCGGCGCAGCGTGTCCGACTCGGCGATCGCCCGCTCGACGCGGGGCAACTCGCCGGCCGCGTCGCTCTCCTGGGCAATGCCGCCGGTCGGGCACAGCAGCGCCGCCGCGATCAACAGGCCGGCCGCCGCGGTACCGGCGGCCGGGTGGGGGCCGCGAGGCGGAGGCACGTTATTCGGCGGCGCGGACGGCGCTGCCGGCCAGCAGGCTGCGGCCGGTCATCGCCGCCGGCTGCGGCAGGCCCAGCAACTCGAGCAATGTCGGCGCCACGTCGGCCAGCCGGCCGTCGCGCAAGGCCGTCGCCGCCGCCGGGCCGTTGACCAGCACCACCGGCACCGGGCTCAAGGTGTGGGCGGTGTGCGGCTCGCCGGTCTCCGCGTCGCGCATGATCTCGCAATTGCCGTGGTCGGCGGTGAACAGCAGCACGCCGCCGGCCCGTTTCACCGCCGCCTCGAGCCGGCCGAGGCACGCGTCGACGGTCTCCACCGCCTTGACCGCGGCCTTAAGGCTGCCGGTGTGGCCGACCATGTCGGGGTTGGCGAAGTTGACGACGACCAGATCGTGCCGGCCCGCCTCGACCGTCTCGACCAGGCGGTCGGCCAGTTCCGGCGCCGACATCTCCGGCTGCAGGTCGTAGGTGGCGACCTTGGGCGACGGCACCATGATGCGATCCTCGCCGGGGAAGTGTTTCTCCTCGCCGCCGTTGAAGAAGAAGGTGACGTGCGGGTATTTCTCGGTCTCCGCCATGCGGATCTGGGTCATGCCCGCCTCGGCGACCAGCTCGCCCAGCGTGTCCTCGATCGAGCGCGGCGGAAAGATCGCCGACATCATCGGCTTCAGATGCTCGGAATATTCCGCCATGCCGCAGGCATCGGCGAAGGCGATGGGCCGGCGCTCGAAACCGTCGAAATCCGGGTCGAGCAGCGCCGCCAGGATCTCCCGCGCCCGGTCGGCGCGGAAATTGGCGAACAGCACGCCGTCGCCGTCGGCCATGCCGGTATAGTCGCCGATCGCCGTCGGCTCGACGAACTCGTCGCCGGTGCCGGCATCGTAGGCGGCCTGCAGCACCGCCAGCGGATCGGGGCTACGCGGGCCGGCGCCGTCGGCCACCGTGCGATAGGCCCGCTCCACCCGTTCCCAGCGCTTGTCGCGATCCATCGCGTAGTAGCGGCCATCGACCGTGGCGATCCGCGTCGCCGGCAGATCGGAGATCGCCGTCAGGAAATCGGCCATCGTCGATTTGGCCGCCATCGGCGGCGTGTCGCGGCCATCGGTGAAGGCGTGGATCGCCACCGGCACGCCGGCCTCGGCCACCGTCCGCGCCAGGGCGGCGACATGGTCTTGATGGGCGTGCACGCCGCCCGGCGACAGCAGCCCCATCAGATGGCAGGTGCCGCCGCTCTTCTTCAGCGCCTCGATGTGGCGCAGCAATGCCGGGTTGCGGGCGAAGTCGCCATCGGCGATCGCCTTGCCAATCGTCTGCAGGTCCTGCAGCACGACGCGGCCGGCGCCGAGGTTCATGTGTCCGACCTCGGAATTGCCGATCTGCCCGTGCGGCAGCCCGACATCCTCCTCCGAGGCCTGCATCAGGGCATGCGGGCAGTCGGCCCACAGCCGGTCGAAATTCGGCGTCCTGCCCTGGG
>JABDIP010000215.1 GCA_013003675.1 Inquilinus sp. | reverse complement strand
GAGGGGCCCGCCGCGAAGCGGTGGGAGGGTGAGGGGGTTGTTGCCGCCAGCGTGTTCCCGGGCAGAAACGTGGACCACCACCTATTCGCTCGGCAGCATCTCCAGGAAGCGCTCAATCAGCGCCGCCAGATCCTTGCCGGCGGCGGTGGCGGCGCGCAGGGTCTGGGCGTGGTCGACCGGCGCGTCGGACAGGCCGACGCCGAGATTGGTGATCACCGCCGTCGCCGTGACTGTGAGACCGCAATGGCGGGCCAGGATGCATTCCGGCACCGTCGACATGCCGACCGCGTCGGCGCCGAAGCCCTGGATCATCCGCACCTCGGCCGGGGTCTCGAAGCTGGGGCCGAGCCAGGCGCAATAGACCCCGTCGGCGAGGTCGATGCCGAGCGCTTCGGCGGCCGCGCCCTGCAGCCGGCGTAGCGCCGGGTCGTAGGCGTCGACCAGTGGCGGGAAGCGAGGGCCCAACTCCGGGTCGTTCGGCCCGGCCAGCGGGTTGCCGCCCTGCATGTTGATGTGGTCGGTGATGGTCATCAACCGGCCGGCATCGACCTCCCGGCGCAGGCTGCCGGCGGCGCAGGTCAGGTAGATCGCCTCGCAGCCGAGCATCTTCATGGTCCGGACCGGCGTCGCCATGACGTCGAAGCCCTTGCCCTCATAGGCGTGGGCGCGGCCCTGCAGGCAGGCGACCGCCACCCCGGCCAGCCGGCCCAGCACCAGCCGCCCGGCATGGCCCTCGACCCCCGCCTCGGGAAAGCCCGGCAGATCGCCATAGGGCACCGCGACGGCATCCGCGATGCGCTCGGCCAGCGGCCCGAGGCCGGAGCCGAGCACCAGCGCCACCCGTGGCGTCAGCCCCGGCGCCCGCGCAGCGGCGATCTCGGCCGCCTCGGCCGCCTGCAGGCGGCTGGACGGGCTCATGACAGGGGGCTCATGTCGGGCTCATGCGCGGTGTCCCAGATTGTCCGGGCCGAAGGAATAGGGCAGCAGTTCGTCGACGCTGGCGGTGCGCCGCAGGCCCTCCGGTCCGCAGATATGGACCGGCGTCTCGGGCGCGGCGAATTCGCGGATGCGCTGGCGGCAGCCGCCGCACGGGGTGCACAGCAGGCCGTCGCCTGGCTCGCCGCCGATCACCAGCATCTCGACGATGCGGCTGCCGCCGCCGGCCACCATCATGCCGATGGTCGTCGCCTCGGCGCATTGGCCCTGCGGATAGGCGGCGTTCTCGACATTGCAGCCGGCGAAGACGCGGCCTTCCTCGTCGATCGCCGCGGCGCCGACGGCGAAGCGGGAATAGGGCGCATAGGCGTGGGCGCGGGCTTGGCTGGCGGCGGCGAACAGGCTGTCGAAGGGCTCGCTCATCGTTCCTTCACATAGGGCACGCCGATCGCCTTGGGCGCCACCGCCTTGCCGATGAAGCCGGCCAGCAGCACCACCGTCAGCACATAGGGCAGGGCCTGGATCAACTGCACCGGGATGGCGCCGATGCCGGGGATCTCGACCCCCTGCAGCCGCGCCTCGATCGCCTCCAGGAAGCCGAACAGCAGGCAGGTCAGCAGCACCGGCACCGGCCGCCATTTCGCGAAGATCAGCGCGGCGAGGGCGAGGTAACCCTTGCCCGCCGTCATGTCGCGCACGAACGAGGCGTTGTGGGCGGTCGACATATAGGTGCCGGCGACGCCGCACAGGAAGCCGGTCACCATCAGCGCGCGATAGCGCATCCAAGTCACCGAGATGCCGGCGGTGTCGACCGCCGCCGGGTTCTCGCCGACCGCGCGCACGCGCAGGCCGAACCGGGTGCGATAGAGGATCCAGGCCGTGATCGGCACCGCCGCCAGGGCGAAATAGACCAGGATGTTGTGGCCGCTCAGCAGTTCCGAATAGAGCTGGCCCAGGATCGGCACGTCCTTGACCGCGTCGGCGAAGGGCAGGGTGATCGCCCGGAAGCGCTCGTCGCCGACCAGGGTCGGGGTCTGGCCGCCGCGGGCGAACCAGGCGATGCCCAGGGTCGGCGCCAGCCCGGAGACCAGGATATTGATGGCGACGCCGGAGATGATCTGGTCGCCGCGATAGGTGATGCAGGCCAGGCCGTGCAGCATGGCGAGGGCGAAGCCGGTGGCGATGCCGGCGCCGAGGCCGATCCAGGCCGAGCCGGTCACGGCGGCGGTCGCCGCCGCGGCGAAGGCCGCCCCCAGCATCTTGCCTTCCAGGCCGATATCGACCACACCGGAGCGCTCGGAGAACATGCCGGCCAGCGCCGCCAGCACCAGCGGCGTCGCCACCCTGAGCGTGGCGTCGAGCACCAGGATGAAGAGGGTGAAGAACTCCATGCCCGCCCCCCTAGTCGGCCCCGGCGGCGGCCATCGCCATTTCGGCGCGGCGGCGGAAGAAGCCCTCGATCTGCGGCCGGAACATGTTCTCCAGGGCGCCGGCGAACAGGATCACCAGACCCTGGATCACCACCACCATCTCGCGGGTGATCTTCGGCATGTCGAAGGCCAACTCCGAGCCGCCCTGGTAGAGCGCGCCGAACAGCAGCGAGGCGAGCAGAATGCCGACCGGATGGTTGCGCCCCATCAGCGACACGGCGATGCCGACGAAGCCGTAGCCGGCGACGAAGTTCAGCAGGATGCGGTGCTGCACGCCCATGATCTCGTTGAGGCCGACGAAGCCGGCCAGCGCGCCGGACAGCACCATCGCCAGCACGATGTTCTTAGACACCGAGATGCCGCCATAGATCGCCGCGCGCTGGTTCTGCCCAACCGTGCGCAGCTCGTACCCCCAGCGGGTGTGCCAGATGAAGCCGTAGACCAGGGCGCAGCAGATCAGCGCCCAGACGAAGGAGAGGTTGAGCGGCGAGGCGGCGGCCTGGAATCCCATCCAGCGCAGAATTTCGTGGATCTTGGGCAGGGTGGCGCTGTCGATGAAGGGGCGGCTCTCCGGCGACATCTGGCCCGGCCGGATCAGCACGTTGACCATCAGATAGACCATCAACGAATAGGCGATGTAGTTGAACATGATGGTCGTGATGACGGTATGGCTGCCGCGCTTGGCCTGCAGATAGCCGGGGATGAACGACCAGGCGGCGCCGAACAGCGCCCCGCCTACGATCGCCAGCGGCACGATCAGCACGAAGGGCAGGAAGTCGAAGAAAAGGCACACCAGCCCGACGCCCAGCCCACCGATATAGGCTTGGCCCTCTCCGCCGATGTTGAACAGGCCGCAATGGAAGGCCATGGCGACGCACAGCCCGGTGAAGATGAAATTGGTCGCGTAGTACAGGGTGAAGCCGATCGCCTCGGGATAGCCGAAGGCGCCATAGACCAGCAGCCGCATGGCTTGCAGCGGGCTCTCGCCGATCGCCAGCACCACCAGGCCCGAGACGATCAGCGCCAGCACCAGGTTGATCAGCGGGATCAGCCCGACGCTGACCCAGCGCGGTGCCGCCGCCGGCGTGCCGAACAGGCTCATGCCGGCACCGCTGCGCCGCCGCCGGCCGTCGCGTGTTGCTCGATCTCGTCGGGGCGGATGCCGGCCATCATCAGGCCGAGCACCTGTTCCGTCGCGTCCGCGCGGGCCACCTCGCCAACGATTCCGCCGTCGAACATCACCAGGATGCGGTCGCTGAGCGACATGATCTCGTCGAGCTCGACCGAGACCAGCAGGATCGCCTTGCCGGCGTCGCGCATGGCGATCAGCCGGCTGTGGATGAACTCGATGGCGCCGATGTCGACGCCGCGGGTCGGCTGGCCGACCAGCAGCAGATCCGGGTCGCGCTCCATCTCGCGGGCGACGATCAGCTTCTGCTGGTTGCCGCCGGAGAAATTCGCCGCCTTCAGCATCGGGTTCGGCGGCCGGACGTCGAAATCCTTCATAAAACGGTCGCAGGCCCCGACGATCGCACCGCGGTCCAGCAGCAGCCGGCCGTTATAGGCGGGGTCGTCGTGATAGCCGAGGATGACGTTCTCGTTGGCGGCGAAGCTGGCGACCAGCCCCTCGTGCAGCCGGTCCTCCGGCACATGGGCGAGGCCGAGATGGCGCATGTCGGCGGCGTCGACGGCACCGTGCTCGCGGACATCCTTGCCGTTGATCATGATCTCGCCGCGATCCGGCGCATGGATGCCGGCCAGCGCCGCCAGCAGCTGCGACTGGCCGTTGCCGGAGACGCCGGCGATGCCGACGATCTCGCCCGCCCGCACCGACAGCGAGACGTCCTTGACCCGGCGCACGCCGAAGCGGTCGACGACGTCGAGGCCGCGCACCTCCAGCACCGTGCGGCCGGGCTTGGCGGCCTCTTTCGTGACTTCCAGCAGCACCTTGCGGCCGACCATCAGCTCGGCCAGATGCTCCTCGTCGGTGTCCTTGGTGGCGACGTTGGCGACCACCTCGCCGCGCCGCATCACCGTGACGTTGTCGGTGATCGCCATGATCTCGCGCAGCTTGTGGGTGATCAGGACGATCGTCTTGCCCT
>JABDIP010000213.1 GCA_013003675.1 Inquilinus sp. | reverse complement strand
GGTCGGCGCCCCTGGCGCGACCGGGTCCGGCGCTGCTATGGTCCGCGCCCCGATCGAAGCGGAACCGGAAATGGCCGAGAAAACTTTGCCGCCCGACGTCAAGGCGCTCTCCTTCGAGGACGCGCTGCAGGAGCTCGACGAGATCGTCAAGCGGCTGGAAAGCGGGCAATCCAAGCTCGACGATTCGATCGCCGCCTATGAGCGCGGCTCGCTGCTGAAGGCGCATTGCGAGGCGAAGCTGCGCGAGGCGCAGATGCGGGTCGACAAGATCGCCAAGGCGGCCGATGGCGGCGTCACCGCGGCGCCGGCCGATCTCGACTGACAAAATTCTGGGAGAGGCCGGGTGTCCGATATCGATGCGCTGCTCAGCGAAGCGGCAGCCCTGACCGAAAAGACCTTGGACCGTCTGCTGCCCAAGCCGATGGATACCGAGGCGGTCCTCTACGAGGCGATGCGCTACGCCGTGCTCGATGGCGGCAAGCGGTTGCGGCCGGCCTTGGTCCTGGCCAGCGCCAAGCTGTTCGGCGTCTCGGAAAACTGTGCCGTCCGGGTCGCCGCGGCGGTGGAACTGGTCCACACCCAGCGCCTGACCCACGACGATCTGCCGGCCCTCGACGATGACGAGTTGCGGCGCGGCAATCCGAGCGTCCACAAGAAATTTGGCGAGGCGACGGCGATCCTGGCCGGCGACGCCCTGCTGGCGCTCGCCTTCGAGATCCTCGCCGGACCGGAAACCCACGCCGACCCCCTGGTCCGCGCCAACCTGGTATCCGCCCTGTCCAAGGCGGCCGGCGGGCGCGGCATGATCGGCGGCCAGATGATCGACATCATCGCCGAGACCGAGACGCTCGACCTCGGCGCCGTCACCCGCCTGCAGCGGATGAAGACCGGCGAGCTGTTCGCCTTCGCCTGCGAGAGCGGCGCCATTCTGGGCCGGATCGACAGCGCCCGGCGGCACGCGCTGCACGCCTACGCCCACGATCTCGGCCTGGTGTTCCAGATCGGCAGCCACCTGCTCGACGCCGAAGGGCGCCCGGGCGGCGAGGGGAAGGCGGCCAAGATACCGACCGCCGGCAAGGAGACCTTCGTGACCATCCTCGGCAAGGAGCGCGCCCACGGCCAGGCGGCGATGCTGGCGGATCAGGCGATCCGCCATCTGGACATTTTCGATGAGCGGGCCGACGATCTGCGGACGATCGCCCGCTTCGTGCTGGAGCGTCAGTCTTAATTCCGCGTAGAAGAACTGCTATCGAGAGCCATGGCGATCGAAACACCCCTTCTGGACCAGATCCGCGAGCCCGCCGATCTTCGGGCCCTGCAGCCCAAACAACTGCGCCAGCTGGCCGACGAGCTGCGGGCGGAGACGATCGACGCGGTCTCGGTCACCGGCGGCCATCTCGGCGCCGGCCTCGGCGTCGTCGAGCTGACGGTGGCGCTGCACTACATCTTCGACACGCCGGCCGACCGGCTGATCTGGGATGTCGGCCACCAATGCTACCCGCACAAGATCCTGACCGGGCGGCGCGAGCGCATCCGCACCCTGCGCCAGGGCGGCGGCCTCAGCGGCTTCACCCGGCGCTCGGAGAGCGTCTACGACCCGTTCGGCGCGGCGCACAGCTCGACCTCGATTTCCGCCGGCCTCGGCATGGCGGTGGCGCGCGACCTGGCGGGCAAGGGCCATAACGTCGTCAGCGTCATCGGCGACGGGTCGATGAGCGCCGGCATGGCCTATGAGGCGATGAACAACGCCGGCTCGATGGACAGCCGGCTGATCGTCGTGCTGAACGACAACGACATGTCGATCGCGCCGCCGGTCGGGGCGATGAGCGCCTATCTGTCGCGGCTGATCTCCTCGCGCTCCTACCGCTCGCTGCGGCACCTGATGAAGGACCTCGCCGACAAGTTCCCGCGGCCGCTGAAGACCGCGGCGATGCGGGCCGAGGAATTCGCCCGCGGCATGGTGACCGGCGGCACGCTGTTCGAGGAGCTCGGCTTCTTCTATGTCGGGCCGATCGACGGGCACACCCTCGACCATCTGCTGCCGGGGCTGAAGAACGTCCGCGACGCGACCGAAGGCCCGATCCTGGTCCATTGCGTCACCCAGAAGGGCAAGGGCTACGAGCCGGCGGAGGCGGCGGCCGACAAGTATCACGGCGTCGCCCGCTTCGACGTCGTTACCGGCGCCCAGGCCAAGCCGAAATCGAACGCGCCCAACTACACCAAGGTTTTCGCCGGCGCCCTGGTCGATCAGGCGGCGCGCGACGACCGCATCGTCGCGGTCACCGCCGCGATGCCGTCCGGCACCGGGCTGAATCTGTTCGCCGAGCGGTTCCCGGAACGCTGTTTCGATGTCGGCATCGCCGAGCAGCACGCGGTCACCTTCGCCGCCGGGCTGGCCACCGAGGGCTACAAGCCGTTCGCGGCGATCTATTCGACCTTCCTGCAGCGGGGCTACGACCAGGTCGTGCATGACGTGGCGATCCAACGCCTGCCGGTGCGCTTCGCCATCGACCGCGCCGGGCTGGTCGGCGCCGACGGCGCCACCCACGCCGGCGCGTTCGACATCGCGTTTCTCGGCTGCCTGCCCGATTTCGTGCTGATGGCCGCCGCCGACGAGGCGGAGCTGGTGCACATGGTGGCGACCGCGGCGGCGATCGACGACCGGCCTTCCGCCTTCCGCTACCCGCGCGGCGACGGCGTCGGCATCGACATGCCGGAGCAAGGGCAGCCGCTGCCGATCGGTCGTGGCCGGGTGCTGCGCGAGGGCGGCAAGGTGGCGCTGCTCAGCTATGGCGGGCGCCTGCAGGAATGCCTCGCGGCGGCCGAGGAGTTGACCGCCCGCGGGCTCAGCACCACCGTCGCCGACGCCCGCTTCGCCAAGCCGCTGGACGAGGATCTGATCCGCCAGCTCGCCGCCCATCACGAGGTGCTGCTGACCATAGAGGAGGGCTCGGTCGGCGGCTTCGGCTCGTTCGTGCTGCAGGCCCTGGCGACCGGCGGCCAGCTCGATGCCGGCCTTTGCATCCGGCCGTTGGTGCTGCCCGACCGCTTCATCGACCATGAGAAGCCGGAGCGGCAATACGAGGAGGCCGGCCTGACCCGCCGGCACATCGTCGCCACCGCGCTCCAGGCGCTCGGCGTCGATGCCGCCGGCGAGGCTCCCGCCCGCGCCTGAGCCGGTCGTTTCCGCCCGTCGTGCGGCGCCCGCTTTTCAAGGATTGGGCCCTGCCGCATAGTGCGGTCATGACCCTGAATTCCACCGACCCGCGCCGGCAGAGCGAACTGCCGACGGCCGGCCACTGGCGTGTCGAGGCCTGGGCGACGCTGAAGCTCGCGCTGCCGCTGGCGGCCGCGCAACTGGCCCAGGTCGCCATGCATACCACCGACGTGGTGATGATGGGATGGCTGGGGCCGGAGGCGCTGGCCGGCGGGACGCTGGGGTCGAGCCTGCTGTTTCCGATCTTCCTGCTCGGCATGGGCGTGGTCATGGCGACCGCGCCGCTGGCTGCCCAGGCCCTGGGGGCGCGCAAGTTCCGCGAGGTCCGCCGGTCGGTGCGCCAGGGCTTCTGGTGGTCGGTGGTGCTGGCCGTGCCGTTCACCCTGCTGCTCTGGCACGGCGAGGCGATCCTGTTGCTGTTGCGCCAGGATCCGGCCAATGCCGCCCTCGGCCAGGAGTATCTGCGCCCCGCCGTGTGGTGCCTGGCGCCGGGCTGGGGCGTGATCGTGCTGCGCGGATTCGTGTCGGTACACGACCGGCCGCGCTCGGTGATGGTGGTCACGGTGGCGGGCTTCTTCGTCAACGCCGTGACCGACTATCTGCTGATATTCGGCAAATTCGGGTTTCCGGCGCTCGGCGTCGCCGGTGCGGGGGTCGCAACCACCGTGGTCAACACCCTCATGTTCCTGGCGCTGTGCCTCTACGTCGTCCGCGACCGGCGCTTCCGCCGCTATGCCTTGCTGGCCCGGTTCTGGCGCGCCGACTGGCCGCGCTTTCGCGAGATCCTGCGGATCGGAATGCCGATCGGCCTGACCGTCCTGGCCGAGGCCGGGCTGTTCTCCGCCGCCGCCTTCCTGATGGGGATGATCGGCACCGCGGAGTTGGCGGCCCACGCCATCGCCCTGCAATGCGCCGCCGTCGCCTTCATGGTGCCGCTCGGCATCGGCCACGCGGCGACGGTGCGCGTCGGCCTCGCCGTCGGCGCCGGCGACCCGGCCGGCATAGGCCGCGCCGGCTGGTCGGCCCTGGCCCTGGCCGCCGGTTTCTCGGCCCTGCCGATCACCCTGTTCCTGGCGGCACCGACGATCCTGATCGGCCTGTTCCTCGATGTCGGCGACCCCGCCAACGCGCCGGCTATCGGCATTGCCGTCTCGTTCCTCGCCGTCGCCGCCCTGTTCAACCTGGTCGACGGCGCCCAGGCGGTGGCGACCGGCATCTTGCGCGGGCTCAAGGACACCACCGTGCCGATGCTGATCGCCGCCGGCGGCTATTGGCTCGTCGGCTTCACCACCTCGTTCGTGCTCGGCTTCTACACGCCGCTCGCCGGGATCGGCGTCTGGCTGGGGCTGGCCGGCGGGCTCGCCGTCGTCTCGGTGCTGGCGATCCACCGATTCCATTTCCGCGACCGCCTGATGCCCGGGTTGGTCCCCAGCGCCTCAGGCGGATGAGCGCGCGGCGCCGGCGGGCTGATCTGCTGCTGGTCGAGCGCGGGCTGGCCGACAGCCGGACCAAGGCGCAGGCCCTGGTGATGGCCGGCGCCGTCTATACCGGCACCCGCCGCGTCGCCAAGCCCGGCGATCAACTGGCGGTCGATGCCGAGCTGTCGGTGAAGGGCGCCGACCATCCCTGGGTCAGCCGTGGCGGTATGAAGCTGGAGAAGGGGCTGGATGCCTTCGCCATCGACCCGGCCGGCCTGGTCTGCCTCGACATCGGCGCCTCGACCGGCGGCTTCACCGACGTGCTGCTGAGCCGTGGCGCCGCCAAGGTCTATGCGGTCGATGTCGGCCACGGCCAGCTCGCCTGGTCGCTGCGCCGGGACCCGCGCGTCGTCGTGCTGGAGCGCACCAACGCCCGTCACCTGACCGTCGAACTAGTGCCCGAGCCGGTCGCCCTGATCGTCTGCGACGCCAGTTTCATCGGCCTCGCCACGGTATTGCCGGCCGGCCTGGCGCTCGCCGCGCCGGGTGCCCGGTTGGTGGCGCTGATCAAGCCGCAATTCGAGGTCGGAAAGGGT
>JABDIP010000205.1 GCA_013003675.1 Inquilinus sp. | reverse complement strand
CCATGGTGCGAGACGCCGGCTAATCACCATCCGACGCGGCGGCCGCGTCGCTGTCCCACACCCGACGCCACTCGCGGATTCGATAGGGTGTTCGACGATCGGCGCCGCGCTGGACCACTGCTTCGCGGACAAAGACGCCGCCACCCTGGGTGCCTGCCTCCGATCGGATGGTAAAGGCGGCACCGATCGAGCGGACCTGCTGGCCGGGAACATTGCGCCGCGCAAGCAGGGCGTCAACCTGGTCCTCGGCGAGGCCCGGGATCGCCAACAGCACGGCGCGCGGTGCCGTCGCCGGGTTCACCTGTGCCCGCGCGGCATGGACGGTGAGGTATCGCGCCACCCGCTCATACAGGGCGCCCGGCATGCCCAGGACCTGCTGCAGTTCGGCAACGGATTCGAAGGGCGCGTCCTTCGCGCCCCAGGGCCGCCCGGCGGCGTGGTAGTCGTCGTCCTCGGCCCCGGCCGGCCGGCGTTCGCCGTCGCGGTCGGTGAAGTCGCGGATGGCATCGATCAACGCCTTCGCGCTCCCGTCGTCCAGGCCGTGGTTGCGGAACAGCCCGGCCAGAACCTGATCCGGCGAGCGGTTGAGATCGATCTTGCCGCTCTCGTCGACGGCGGTCACGGCCACCGTGCCCTCACCGAGTTGCAGCCGATAGACCGTCCCGTCGGCCCGCCAGGCGGCGGCGAGGTCGAAGGTGAGCAGCCGGTCGATCGCCCGATAGACGCCGGCATCGGCCAGCGCCTCGGCCTTGGCGTTCTCCGCCAGGTTGCGGGTCAGCGTGGACTGGGTACGGGTGTCGGCGATGAAGGCGGTGGCCAGGACCGACAGCAGCGCCACGCCCCAGAGCACCGCGATCAACGCGATGCCGCGCTGGCTTCGGCGACCGGCGGGCCGGTGGATCACCCGCCCGACCCGGCCGCGTCGAGGCTGGTCAGCCGTTCGCGCAACTCCCGCGTCACGTCGCGGGCGTCCTGCAGGTCGCGCACCACGCGGGGGGTCAACAGCACCAGCAATTCGGTGCGTTCGATGCGATCGGTCGTCGACTTGAACAGATTGCCCAGCAGCGGAATGTCGGCCAGCAGCGGGATGCCGGTCACGATGTCGGTGCGGGTGTCGCGGATCAGGCCGCCGAGGGCGATCGTCTCGCCGCCCTGCACGGCCACCGTACTCTCGATCAACCGCTGCGAGATGATCGGCGAATTGAGCGTCGACGAACTCGTTTCGCTGACGTCGCTGACCTCCTGCATGATCTCCAGTATGACCAGGCCGCTGGCATTGACCCTCGGTGTGACCTCGAGGATGACGCCGGTGTCACGGTACTCGATCGTGTTGACGATCGGCGCGCTGGGATCGTCGATCGACTGCACCGACTGGACGGCGATCGGCACTTCGTCGCCGACCTGAAGCCGCGCCGACTCGTTGTCCAGCACCAGAAGCTGCGGCGAGGAGAGGACCTTGACGTCGGTGATCTCGGCGAGCGCGTTCAAGGCAACCTGGACATCGGTGCCGGAGAGGAAATAGGAGAAGCCGGGCGCCGACGGGCCGACCGTGCCGGTGCTGGCGTCGGTGAACCGGAACTCGCTATCGCCGGCGCGGAAGAACCATTGCAGCCCGTATTGCAGGTTGTCGCGCAAGGTAACCACGGCGATGGTCGCCTCGATCAACGTCTGCAACGGGATCACGTCGAGCTCCCGCAGGGTCCCGAGGATCATCCGGTACTCGGTCGGGTTGGCCCGGACGAGCAAGGCGTTGTTGCGGGGGTCGGCGGTAATCCGCACGGTGTCGCCGTCACGGCCAGTGCCGCCGGTGACGAGCCCGATGCCGCCGATGATCGGGTCGACATAGTCGGCCGCGGGTGCTGGACCGCCTTCGCCGCCGGCCGGATCAGCCGGCCGTGACAGCTCGACGGGCTCGAGACCCGGTGCCAGCCGGTCGCCGCCGCCGATCGTCGTTGCCGGGGCGTCGAACACCTCGGCAAGAACCTCGGCCAGTTCCACCGCGTCGCCGTTCTGGACGCGATAGACGTAGATGCGCCGGCCGACCCCCTCCTGGCCGCGGTCGAGCCGGTCGATCCAGGTCTGGATTTCGTCCAGGGCCGCCGGCCGCGGCGATACCGCCAGCACCGCGTTGAGCCGCTCGACCGGCAGGAACCGGATCGCGCCGCCGACCTCATCGCCGCCGAACACCGCCTTCAGCTCGACGACGAGCGTCTCCAGATCGGCGTAGCGGATCGGGTAGAGCCCGAACGACATGCCGGCCATGCGGTCGTAGTCGAAAGTGGCGACCAGGGACTCGAAGTCGCGCGCCTCGTTGGCCGTGCCGGAGAAGATCAGCATGTTGCGATCGGGCTCGGCGCGTAGCGTCCGCCCTGGCGGAATGAACGACTCCAGAACCGAGCGCAGGGTTGCCGCCCCGGCATATCTCAGCGGGAAGATGTGCAGTCCGAAGCCCTGGTCGATGCCCTGGCTGCCGCCGATTCGAACGCCGCCGCCGAGCGTGGCCGCGGCTGCATCGATCGGCAGCACGCGATAGAGCTCCCCGACCTTCACCAATGCCGCTCCGCGGGCGGCCAGGATGTCTTCCAGGGTCGGGATCACCGCGTCGCGCGGCACCGGGCGGGCGGTACGAACTGTAATGCCGCCCTGGACTCGCGGATCCAGCTCGTAGCTGAGGCCCAGTGCCTCGCCGAGGATGGCCGCGACGACGTCACCGATCTCGGCGTTGACGAAGTTGAAGGTGACGCCGCCATCGTCGTTGACCGCCACCGCCGGTTCGGAAGGCGGTGTGCCGTAAAGCTGCCCGGTGCCGCGATAGAATTCGGCCGATCCGAGCGGGTTGCCGACCGCGGTCGAGCCGGGTACGTCACTGGCGCCGACTAGACGTGTCGGTGCCGCGGTGCCGGTTTCGGAGACTGCGCGCCCGCCGGTCTCCAGCCAACTGCCACGCCGGTTCTCGAGTTCGGTACAGCCGCCGGCGAGGACGAGCGCAAGAGCCAAGCCGATGGCCGGGACTCGAAGCGTCGTCCGACCCAGTGCGCCCAACACGCTGCTCCCCAGAGAATGACCGTCGCAACAAACCGGCGCAGGAGTAGCCCAGCCTCCGCCCTTGGCGGCCGGATCGTAGGCGCGACAGCCCCGGCGAGTATACAAAAACTTGAACCGGGCCCGAGGGTTAACCGTTTTCTGCACAGGTCTCGCCGAAGTCATTTTAGTTGGCGCGGTACTCGATCGGCACGGCCGTTTCATCAGCATCGCGGCGGAATATCGCCCGCAAAGGTTCAATTTTCGACAACGTCCAGCCGTGCAAATCGTCCCCCTCCGCCATTGGAACCAGTTGGCCACGATCGGTCCGAACCAGGATCAGCGCCCGTGGGCCGGTGACAATCCCGACGATCGTAATCTCGAGGTCCTGCGGTCGTGGCGGCGCCGCGACCTCCGCCGGCACTGACGGCCCCTCGCTCGGCCCCTC
>JABDIP010000186.1 GCA_013003675.1 Inquilinus sp. | reverse complement strand
TTGCCGTCCAGCATGGCGCCGAGAATCCGGTCGGCGGGCCAGGTGTCGATGCCGCGATAGGCGTCGCTGACGGTTTCCGTGCTCATGGTTCGAAATCCCCCTGACTCGTCGACGACCGCCGAAGGGCGGGACGCCGGCCTCGGCAATAGGTATCGTCCCGGCAGGGCGATGGCGAGACGTATCGTGACGAGCAGGACACCGCTGGCGGCCGGCATCGACGCGGTCGTCTGCGAGCTGCCGGATGTCGGCTGCCGCGCCTTCACCTATCTGGCGACGTTGCTGAGCATCTGCCGGGCGGCGGCCGAGGCGGAGGTGGCGGCGGTGATCCTCGACCGGCCGAATCCGATCGGCGGCATCGTCGAAGGCGGCGGGGTCGTCGCCGGGCAGGAGAATTTCGTCGCGCCCTACGATCTGCCGCTGCGGCACGGTCTGACGCTCGGCGAGGTCGCCCGGCTGTTCTGTGCCGAGCAGGGGCTGGCGCCGCCGGCCGTCGTGCCCTGCGACGGCTGGCAACGGACGCCGATCGCCCTCGGTTCGGTGTATGTCTCACCCTCGCCGAACATGCCGACGCCGACCGCCGCCCTCGCCTATCCCGGCGCGGTGCTGCTCGAGGGCACCGGACTCAGCGAGGGGCGCGGTACGGTGCGGCCGTTCACCCTGCTTGGTGCGCCCGGGATCGACGGCGACGCCCTCGCCCGCCACCTCGCCGTCGCCGAATTGCCGGGCCTGCGGGTCCGCGCCGCGCGCTTCCGCCCGGCCGCTTCCAAGCATGCAGGCGCCCTCTGTGGCGGCGTCGAGCTTTACGTCGACGATCCGAGGGCCTGGCGCGCCCTGCCGGTAGTGCTGGAGATCCTCGCCTTCATCCGCGATCGGCATGGCGCCAGCCTGGAGCCGGGCGCCTTCCTGGACCGGCTGAGCGGTGGTACGACTCTGCGCGAATGGTGCCTGACCTCGGGCGCCGACCCACGCGAGCTGATCGACCCCTGGACCGCCGAGCATGACGCCCATCGCGACCGAGTCGCGCCCCACCTTCTCTATCGTGCCGAACCGTGAGCGAACCCCTCTTCCTCGGCATTGACGGCGGCGCCACGCGCTGCCGGGCGCGGATTGTCGACGCGGCCGGCGCCGTGCTCGGCGAGGGTAGCGCCGGCACCGCCAACCCCCGCTTCGGCGTCGCCGCCGCCTTCGCCGAGATCGAGCAGGCGACTGGCGAGGCGCTGCAGGCGGCCGGGCTGCCGGACGACGCGACGGGCCGGCTCCATGCCGGGCTCGGCCTCGCCGGCGTCGGCCAGGCCAAGGACCGGGCGGCATTGCTGGCCCACCCGCATCGCTTCGCCGCGCTTGCCCTGGAGACGGACGCCCATGCCGCCTGCCTCGGTGCCCATGATGGCGGCGACGGGGCGATCCTGATCCTGGGCACCGGCTCCTGCGGCTGGGCCCTGATCGGCGGAACGCCGCACCGGATCGGCGGTCTCGGCTTTCCGATCTCCGACCAGGGCAGCGGCGCCTCGCTGGGCCTCGCGGCGATCCGCCAATCGCTCTGGGCGCATGACGGCGTGGTTGCCGCCGGCCCGCTGTCGGCGGCGGTGCTGGCGCGCTTCGGGAACGACCCGGAGGCCGCGGTCGCCTGGATGGACACCGCCCGGCCGCGCGACTATGCCGCCCTCGCCCCCCTCGTCATCGAGCACGCCGAGGCCCGCGACCCGATGGCGGTCGCCCTGATGCAGCAGACCGGCGCCGACGCCGCGCGCATGGCCGAGGCGCTGTTGGCCACAGGCGCGCCGCGGTTGGCGCTGATGGGCGGCTTGGCGCCCTTCGTCGAGCCGTGGCTGCCGCCGCCGCTGCGCCGTCTGCTGGTGGCGCCGGTCGGCGACGCGCTGGACGGCGCCATCCTGCTCGCCCGCTCCGCCGAGAAAGGCCACGCCGCATGACCACACCCGACGATCCCGCCCGCGCAACCCAGATGCTGCGGGAGGCCGAGGAGGCGCCCGCGGCCGTCGCCCGCCAACTGGCCGCCAATGCCGACGCGGTCGGCTCCCTGGCCGAACGGCTGAAGTCGGCCCGCCCGCGCTTCGCGGTCACCACCGCGCGCGGCAGTTCGGCCCACGCCGCCACCTTCGGCAAATACCTGATCGAGACCCGGCTGGGGCTGGTCACCGCCGCCGCCGCCCCTTCGGTCGCCACCCTCTACGGCGCCCGGCTCGACATGGCCAACGCGCTGTTCATCGCCGTCTCGCAGAGCGGGCGCAGCCCCGATCTGGTCGACCAGGCGGCGGCGGCGCGCAAGGCCGGCGCGCTGACCGTCGCCCTGGTCAACGTCGCCGATTCGCCCCTGGCGGCGACCTGCGAGGCGGTGCTGCCGCTGCATGCCGGCGAGGAGCGCAGCGTCGCCGCCACCAAAAGCTACATCGCCTCGCTCGCGGCGCTATGTCAGCTGACGGCGCTGTGGAGCGGCGACCAGGTGCTGCTGTCCGCCCTCGACCGGCTGCCGGACACACTGCGCGTCGCCGCCGGGCTGGACTGGAGCGCGGCGCTGGAGCCGCTGGCCGCCGAGCAGGACATGCTGGTGGTCGGCCGCGGCTTCGGCTTCGCCATCGCCAACGAGGCGGCGCTGAAGATGAAGGAAACCTGCTTTCTGCACGCCGAATCCTTCAGCGCGGCGGAACTCCAGCATGGCCCGGTGACCCTGGTCGACGACGACTACCCGGTGCTGGTGTTCAGCCAGGAGGACGAGACGCGGCCCGGCGTGCTGGAACTGGTCGAGGCCTTGCGCGGGCGCGGCGCCAACGTCTTCGTCGCCGAGCCCGGGCCGGCGGCGCCCGGCAGGCTGCCGGCCGCCCCGCCGCTTCACCCGGCCTGCGACCCGATCGCCATGGTGCAGAGCTTCTATGGCCTCGCCGCGCGGCTGTCGGTACGGCGCGGGCTCGACCCCGACCAGCCGCGCCATCTGCGCAAGGTGACCCTGACCCGATGACGACGCCGGCGCCCGAAATCGCCCTGACCGGCTGCCGGATCTTCACCGGCGACGAAACACTGGACCGACATGCGGTGGTGATCGGCGGGGGCGCCATCGTCGACGTCGTGGTCGAGACATCGGTCCCGTCGGCGGTGAAGCGCCGGCGGCTGGACGGAGGGTTGCTGGCGCCGGGCTTCGTCGACCTGCAGGTGAATGGCGGCGGTGGTGTCATGTTCAACCACAGCCTGTCGGTCGACGGCATCCGGACGATCGGCGAAGCCCACCGGCGCTTCGGCACGACCGGCTTTCTGCCGACCCTGATCACCGACAAGCGGGGCACGATCCCGGCGGCCATGGTCGCCGTGCGCGACGCCATCGCCCAGGGCGTGCCCGGAGTCCTCGGCGTGCATATCGAGGGGCCGTTCATCAATGTCGAACGCCGGGGCGTGCACAGCCCGGAGGCGATCCGCCCAATCGAACTCGCCGATATCGCCGAACTGACCTCGCTCGGCGTCGGCCGCACGCTGGTAACCCTGGCGCCGGAGCTGGTGCCTCATGACCTGTTGCTCGACCTCAGGAATGCCGGTCTCCACGTCGCCGCCGGGCACACTGCCGCCAGCTACGAGGAGATCATCGGCGCGCTGAGCCACGGCATTTCCGGGTTCACCCATCTGTTCAACGCCATGACGCCGATGGAGAGCCGGGCGCCCGGCGTCGTCGGCGCCGCCCTCGACGACCCGGACAGTTGGTGCGGGTTGATTGTCGACGGGCACCATGTCAGCCCGGCGACCCTGCGGGTCGCCATCGCCGCCAAGCCGCGCGGCAAGATGTTCCTGGTCACCGATGCCATGGCGACCGTCGGTGCGGAGGAACGCTCCTTCGATCTCTACGATCAGACGATCACCGAGATCGACGGCCGGCTTTCCACCGCCGACAACCGGCTGGCCGGGTCCAGCCTCGACATGGCATCGGCGGTGCGCAACACCGTCCAACTGCTGCGCCAGCCGCTCGACGAGGCGCTGCGCATGGCATCGCTCTATCCGGCGAGCTTCATCGGCCTTGGCGACCGGATCGGCCGCATCGCGCCCGGTTATCGGGCCGATCTGGTGCTCCTCGACGACGAAATTAACGTTTTGGACACGTGGATAGGCGGCAATGGTCGATGAATTCATTGCCACGCTGAGCGGCACCCGCCGATCGGCCCGCTGAAGGCACTCGACGATGAATAAAGGGATCTGCGGACTGTTGGCCGCCTTGGTGCTGCTCGCCGCGCCGGACGGGCGGGCGCAGTCGCTGTTCGGCGACGAGACCTTCGCCTTCGTCGCCGTCGGCGACTTTCCCTATCACCGGGGTGGCGCCCGCGACGGCAGCTATACCCGCCTGATCGACACGGTGAACGCCGCCCGACCGGACTTCGTTCTCCATGTCGGAGATTTCAAATCCGGCAAGTCGGATTGCAGCGACGACCGCTTCGCCCTCGAGCGCGACATGCTGAACAGTTTCGA
>JABDIP010000176.1 GCA_013003675.1 Inquilinus sp. | reverse complement strand
CGCCGGCCGGGCGAGCACCCGGCCGGCGAAACAACGAGGAGCGGTCAGGCGCCCGAAGATGCGCCGGCGCCGCCCGCGATCGGTCAGAGCAGCCCGGCCTCGCGATAGAACCGCTCGGCGCCCGGATGCAGCGGGATGCCGATGCCGTCGAGCGCCGTCTCCGTCCGTACCGAGGCGCCCTTGGCATGGCCGACATCGAGCAGACGGCGGGTCTTGTCGTTCCACAGCGCCGCGGTGATGCCGTAGATCAGCTCTTCGTCCTGCTCGATGCTGGTGATCCACTGCGCGCCGACCGCCAGGGTCGCGGTCTCGCCGATCCCCTCATAGGTGCCGGCCGGAATCGCATCGTTGGAGAAGAAGCCATATTCGTCGACCATCTTTGCCGTCTCGGCGTCGGCGAGCGGCACCAGCGTCACATCGGCGGAAGACGCCAATTCCACGACGGCGCCGGTCGGATAGCCGGCGACGATGAAGAAGGCGTCGAGTTGGCCGTTGCGCAGGGCGTCGCCGGCCGGCCCCGGCTTGAGATAGTCGACCGACATGTCCTCGGTGGTCAGGCCATAGGCCGACAGGATGATCAGCGCGTCGACAAAGGTGCCGGACCCCGGCTCGTCGAGCGACACCCGCTTGCCGCGCAGATCGGCGACCGTCTCGATACCGGCATCGGCGCGGGCGACCAGATGGATATGCTCGGGATAGAGCGCGGCGATGGCGCGCAGGCCGGTCATCGGGTCCTGGCCGTCGAAGACGCCGGTCCCGGTATAGGCCCAATAGGCCACATCGGACTGCGAGAAACCGGAATTGAACAACCCGGAATTGATCCCGTTCACGTTGTTGACCGAGCCCCGCGAGGACTGCGCCACGGCGATCAGCCCCGGCACGCCGCAGCTGCCGCCCTCGTCGCAAGGCCGCGAGCCGGGCGGGTTGGAGACCGCATTGGCGATCACGCCGCCGAGCGGGTAGTAGGTGGCGCCGGTGCCGCCGGTGCCGATGGTGAAGAACGTCAAATCCTGTGCCGACACCGCGCCGGCGGCCAGCGCCAACCCGGCGAGCGATGCCAGTACGGTCGCCTTCAAGCCTCTGATCCTCATGATCCCTCCTGCATTTCCCGCACGCCGCGATCAGCGGCCAAGGCGAACGGATACCTTGCTAAATGGACCCGGAGAGTAGCCGCGCGCGGGGTATCCGACAACGGCAAGTTTGCCACCCGCGGCGACCTGCAACCAGGCATTCAGCCTGCTTCGGCCAGTTCCGCCTCGGCCATGCCAAGGGCGCGCTTGTAGAGGTCGAGCAGCATCTCCTGCTCGGCGCGGTCGGCGCTCTCCATTTTCCGCAGGCGTACCACCTGGCGCATGATCTTGGTGTCGAAGCCATTCGCCTTGGCTTCCGCGAACACCTCGCGGATATCCGCCGTCAGCGCGGCCTTCTCCTCTTCCAGGCGTTCGATCCTCTCGATAAACGAGCGCAGGCGATCCGCGGCGATCCCGCCGACATCGGACATGGGCGACCCTCATCGGATGGCTGGGTTGATGAATGGCGGCGGACGATAGGACCCGGCGCGGGCCCGCGCAAGGGTGTCCGCCGAGTTTGCGGCCAAGAGCATGATCGCATCTCACCGGAACGGTGTGCCGCGTGAATCAGCCTCTCGATAATCGAAGTAGATCTTGATCTAGTGCCCTTCGGCGGCGTGGCTCCGCGCGAAGGCGGCCTTCTGTTCCGGCGTCGCCTCGGTCTGGTGCTTGGCCTTCCACGCGTCGTAGGGCATCCCATAGACGACCTCGCGGGCCTCGTCGTAGGTCATCTCCAACCCCTTATCCTCGGCCGCCGCCCGGTACCATTTTGACAGGCAGTTGCGGCAGAACCCCGAGAGGTTCATCAGGTCGATGTTCTGGACATCGGTGCGCTCGCGGAAATGCGCGACCAACCGCCGGAACGCGGCGGCTTCGAGTTCTGTGCGGGTGGAATCGTCCATGCCTCGGGTTCCCTGCTGTGTCGTCCGCCGAATATGGGGTTGCCGGCGGGGGGCGTCGAGCCCCGCCGTGCCGCGGCCGGTCAGGCGATGCCGGCCAGCGTTTCCCCGCGCAGCCAGTCGACGACGCGGACCAGTGCCTCGTGCTTGTCCGCCCCTTCCTTGCGCGCCTTCTGGTAGGTCGCGATCTGACGGTGCGCGCTGGTGCCGCGCTTGACGATGTCGCGGGCATGCTCGACTTCGGCGACGCAGCCGAGAACCTCGGCATCCTCGCGGACCAGCTCGATGATCTCTTCCAGCAGGTCGACATAGGGCACCATTTCCAGCCGGCCGAAATCGATCAGCCCCCTGTCGGAGCCATAGCGCATGGCGCGCCAGCGGTTCTCGTTGATCAGCAGCGTCTTGTATCGGCGCCAGGCGACATTGCCCCGCTTCAGCCGCCACAGCATGCGCAGAAGACACTGATACAAGGCGGCGACCGTGATCCCGTCCTCCATGCGCGTGGCGATGTCGCAGATGCGCATCTCCAGGGTCGGGAACCGGGCGCTTGGGCGGATGTCCCACCAGATCTTGGTGCCGTCCTCGATCACCTTGGTCTGCACCAGGGCGTCGAGATGCTTTTCGTATTCGCCGAAGCTCAGATAATCCTCCGGCATGCCGGTCCGCGGCATCTCGTTGAATACCGCCAGCCGATAGGATTTCAGCTCGGTGTCGTTGCCCTGCCAGAACGGCGAGGACGTGCTCAGCGCCAGCAGATGCGGCAGGAAGTACCGCACCTGGTTCATCAGGTCGATGCGCAGATTGTCGTCGTCGATGCCGACATGGACATGGTTGGCACAGATCAGCAGGCGGCGAACCGGCACGCCGATATCGCGCGCCAGGTCGTCATAGCGTTTGCGGTGGGTATGCTTCTGCGGCAGCCAGGAGGCGAAAGGATGCGTGGAGGCGGCGATGATCGCCAGCCCGTGCGCCTCCGCCTCCCGCGCAATGAGCCGGCGCAGCATCGCCAGCTCCTCTCGTGCGGCGCCGATATCCTTGCAGATCGGCGTGCCGACCTCGATCTGGCAGCGCATGAATTCCGGGCTGACCCGCCCTTCCATGTTCTGCTGGCATGCCTTCAGTAACGCCTTCGGCGGATCGCGTTCCAGATCCCGGGTCTCCGGGTTGATCAGCAGGTATTCTTCCTCGATACCGAGGGTGAAGGACGGGGAGGTGGCGGACATCAGGCGACGACCTCGTGAAACAGCGACGGATGCGACAGGATCTCGAGCAGCGGATCGGCCATGCGGTCGGCCCAGGCAATCGCCTCCTTGCGCGTTTCGATCAAATCCTGCCGCACCTCGATCAGCACGTTGGGCAGCCCGCGCGGCATGGCATGGGTTTCGATGGTGTTGCCGTGCATGTCGCGGCCGCTATAGGGCTGGTTGTCGCCGACGCTCAACGCCGGGTCGCGGCGCAGCGCGTCGATCAGCGGCACGGCCATGCGACCGTCGTTGCCCCATAGAATTCCGATATGCCAGGGCCGAATCGCCCCGCGCAGCCGCGATGTGAAACTGTGCATCGATATGATCGCCGGCACCTGGTCGGCGTCGGTCATCCGCTCGATCTCCGCCGCGACCGCGTCGTGATAGGGATGATAGAAGCTGGCCGCCCGCAGCGCCTCGTCCTCCGGCGTCAGGTCGCGATTGCCCGGCACCACGACGCCGTCGCTGATGACGCACACGGAAGTCGGGTCGTCGAGCTTGCGGTTGGGGTCGATCAGCAGGCGGGAATAGCCGTGCAGCAGCGCCGGGGCGTCCAACCGCTCGGCCAGCCGCTCGGTCAACCAGCGGCTGCCGATGTCGTACGCGATATGGCGCTGCAGCGGCACCTCGCCGAGGCCGAGATGGTTCATCGCGGCCGGGATCGCATTGCTGGCATGGTCGGCCAGCAGCAGCGCACGCGCCCGCCCGCCTGCGTTCAGGCGTGAGTATGCCGGCGGATCGTCCGGCCCGATCAGCGATTCGGGACGATCCGCCGCGAGGGCGGCCGGCGAAGAATTCATGGCGCGGACAATAGAGCAAAAAAGCGATCCAGGCGTAAACCCCGCTGGCGTCGCCGCTGGCACCGGGCTTGCCGCGCCATTTCGCTGTCGGCGGCCTCGACCCCCGGCTATAACCCGCCGATGACCGATGCCTCCTCCCCTTGGCAGTCGGCTGGCGCCCGCCTTGCCTTCGTGGCGCTGATCGCCGGCGCCATGGCCATCGCCTTTTCGCCGATCTTCGTCCGTCTGTCGGACCTCAACGCCAGCGTCACCGCCTTCTGGCGGCCTGCCCTGGCGCTGCCGGCGCTGTGGTTGCTGATGCGGGTCGAGGGGCGGGCTCCGGACACCCGACAGGCCCGTCCGCGCAGCCGGCGCGATGCGGCACTGCTGGCCCTGGCCGGCTTCCTGTTCGCCGGCGACTTGTTCTTCTGGCACTGGTCGATCCAATACACCTCGGTCGCCAATTCGACGCTGTTCGCGAATTTTGCCCCGCTCTTCGTCGCGCTGGCCTCATGGCTGGTCTTCGGCGAGCGGTTCTCGCGAACGTTCCTGGCCGCCCTGGCTCTAGGGCTGGCCGGCGCGATCGTGCTGATGGGCGACAGCCTGACCATCGGCCTCGACCATTTGTTCGGCGACGCCCTGGGGCTGACGACGGCGATGTTCTATGGCGGCTATATCATCGTCGTCGGCCGCCTGCGGTCGCGCTTCTCGACCGCCGTGCTGATGGCCTGGACGTCGCTGGTCACCGCACTGATCCTGCTGCCGGTGGCGCTGGTGTCGGGCCAGCCGATGCTGCCGGCCGCCCTGGCCGGCTGGGGCGTGCTGCTCGGCCTCTCACTGATCAGCCATGCCGGGGGGCAGAGCCTGATCGCCTATGCCCTCGCCCATCTGCCGGCCGCCTTCTCGTCGCTCAGTCTGCTGGTGCAGCCGGTGGCGGCGGCGGTTCTCGCCTGGGCCATCCTGGGCGAACCGCTCAGCCTGTTGCAGGCGGTCGGCGGCGCGATCATCCTCTCGGCGATCCTGCTCGCCCGCCGCGGCTCCCGGCCGCGACCGGTGCCGCCGGCGCCGACCCCGACACCAACACCGACCGGTTGACGGCCCGCCGCGCTTGCGGAACGCGGCAACTGGTATTACCACTGATGCCGCGATCGAGACTTGACGGAAGAGCGGTCCGGTTTGAGCGAATTCTCCACATCCGGCGGCAAGGGCGTCGCCGACCGCGTCGCCGCGGATATCCTGGACATGATCGCCGGCGGCACGCTCGCCCCGGGCGAGAGACTGCCGGGCGAACGGGCGCTGGCCGAACAGATGAACGTCAGCCGGGTGTCGGTTCGGGCGGCGCTGCAGCGCCTGAAGACCCAGGGCTTCGTGGTCGCCGTCCAGGGCGGCGGCACCCGCGTGGTTTCTTCCGCCGCCGCCATGGACGACGCGTTGACCGCGCTTGTCCGCTCCAAGCTCGACAATCTGCACGACCTTGCCGAGATCCGCATGGCGCTGGAAACCTGGGCGGCCCGCCGGGCGGCGGAGCGCGCGACGCCGGAACAGGTCGCCGAGATCGGCGCCCGGCTGGCGGCGATGGAGAGCGCCGCGCCGCGCGGCAACGGTCGCGCCCAGCCCGACAAGGCGATCGAGGACGTCCGCTTCCACTTCGCCGTCGGCCAGGCCGCCGGCAGCCCGGTCTACATCCATATCCTGGCGGTGATCCGCGACATCCTGATGCAGATGCTGGAATTCCACCGCTACAAGCTTTTCACCTCCGCCGAGGACGACCAGACGGTCACCGAGCACCACCGCGCCATCCATGACGCGATCGCCGATCACGCGCCGGAGGCGGCCGCCGAGGCGATGCGCCGGCATCTGGAATGGGTGCTCTCGCACTACGCCGCCGAACGCGAGCGCCGCGGCCCGACGGTGAAGCGGGCGTCGTAGCCCGATCCTCGGTGCGGAGCAAAAGCACCATCAGAACAGTCGTCTATGCCTGCTCGTCCTTGCCGAAATAGTAGCCGAGCACCAGCGTCACCACCGGCAGCATCACCGACGAGACGATCGTCAGCAGGAATTCCGCCGGCTCCTTCCAGCGCTGCGCGTCGCAGGCGGCGCCCGTACACCCGGGTGCCGGGCCGAGATTGAGCATCACCAGCAGGAAGATCAGCGCCAGCGAGGCGACGAAGGCGCCGATGATCAACCAGCCGATCAGCGAGCGGTCGAGCGCCCGACGCCGCCTCAGATAACGTTCGGTTTGCTCGTCGACCGCCTCGACCTCCGATTCGAGGCTTTCGAGCTGATCGAGCAGCGAGGCCATCTGCGGACTCACCGGTCAGTCGCTGTATTTACTCGCGGCCTTCTTGGCCTCGTCGGTGAGTTCGCGGGCCTCGTCATAGAGCCGCCCAGCCTCCGATTCCAGCCATTGCCGCTTGTCGTCGCCTTCCGGCAACGTCTCCGCCTGGCGGGCAAAGCGCTTCGCCTGCTCGATCAGGGCCTTCGAGCGCGCGGTCATGAGCTGTATTGACTGGACCGACGCCATGGCGGTCGAACTCCCTGCTGCATCGTGTGCCGATAGCCAGATTAGCACGCCCGATGGCGGGCCGGAACGCCGTCCACCCGTGAAAATGCAGTGCAGGCACGCCGATCCACGACCCACTCTTCCACGTCTGTCGATCATCGCCGGGGTGCAAGGCTGGACCGGCTCCGCGGGCTCCCTCAGACAAATTGCGCGGCGCGAGTAAAACGATTAAACTTTATCGATGCGGTTGTTGCCGTTCCTTTCGGCGTGCCGCCAAAAAACGACCGAATGAACCACGGGAGGAACCGGACCATGCAATTCCACACGCCGTTTTCGCGCCTGGCAGCCTGTGCCGGCGCGGCCGCGATCGGCCTTGCCGCCTTTCACGCCGCCGCGAGCGATACCAAGGTCGCGCTGGTACCCGGCGGGCCGCATCCGTACTTCGCCGCCTGGGAGCAGGCCGGCGCCGATGCCGCGCAGAAATTCGACCTCGCCGGCGCCGACTACCGGGTCCCGCAGGCCTGGGAGTTGAGCCTGCAGAACGAGCTGATCGAGAGCCTGGTGGCGCAGGGCTACAACGGCTTCCTGGTGTTCCCGGGCGATGCGGTCGGCACCAGCAGCACGTTGAGCGAGCTGTCCGAATTCGGCATCCAGTCGATCGCCCTGGCCGGCTGCCTGCAGGACCCGACCCCGGCGATCTTCTGCATGGGCACGGACGTCTACAATTCGGCCTATCTGGGCACCAAGGAACTGATCGACGCCATGGGGGGCCAGGGCAGCATCGCCCACTTCACCGGCTTCCTGGTCGACCCCAACACGCAGCTTCGCATCGAGGCGGTCGAGAAGGCGGTGGCCGAGGCCGGCGGATCGGTCGACATCATCCAGGTGATCGCCGATATCGACGCGCCGGAACCCGCCGATGAGAAGATCAACGCCTTCCTGGCGGCCCAGGGCACTGAGGTGGACGGCATCGTGACCACGGCCTGGGTGCCGGCGGTTGTCGCCGCCACGTCGCTGCGCAATCTCGGCGACCGGCGCATCAAGATGGTCGGCATCGATCATGACCAGGTGGTGCTGGATGCCATCGGCGACGGCTTCGTGCACGGCACCATGCTGCAGAACCCCTATGGCCAGGGCTATATCGGCTCGTTCGTGATCGACAAGCTGCGCCAGGGCTGCACGGTGCGCGCCGACGCGCCGTTCGAGCAGACGGCGCAGACCGCGAAGTTCATCGACAGCGGCACCGCCTTCGTCGATGCCAGCGACGTGGCCAACTACCAGGACGCCATGGTGCGGGTGACCAACGAGATCATGGCCACCTTCGAGGACACCTACCTGTCCTGCCCATAGGCGGACGCTCGTTGCCCTCGAAACTGGGCCAATGGTTGGGAATGTTCCGAGGGCTTGGTTCTTTGAGCCCCCTCACCTTCCCACGGCTTCGCCGCGGGGCCCTTCCTCTCCCACGAGGGGAGAGGAGTTCGACCTGAGCGCCGCCTAGAATCCCTCTCCCCTCGTGGGAGAGGGCTAGGGTGAGGAGGCTTCGAAATTCTGGATGCCGGTATGACCCAAGCCGTCCGCCCAATTCCGTGACGCCATGACCGATACCACGATGCCGCAACGTGGCCCCAGCCTGCGATGGCTGGCCAGCAGCCAGGTCGGGCTGGCGCTGGTGATTGCCGTATTCGTCCTGATTTTCTGGTTCGCCACCGCCGGCTTTGGGTCCCGCTTCAACTTGTATGCCCTGGGCCGGGTGGTGGCCATCGACGTGGTCATCGGCTGTTCGATGATGGTGGTGCTGGCGACCGGCGGCATGAACCTGGCGGTCGGATCGATCGCCGTGTCCTCGGTGATGTTCGGCGGCTGGCTGATGCAG